>JAJYZE010000022.1 GCA_021800195.1 Acidobacteriota bacterium | reverse complement strand
ACCACGGCGATCTCCCACCCGGCGCCGCGCCATCCCGCCACCCAGGACGGGGCCATCCGGCCGAGGTAGAGCACGAAAAGAGTCGGATAAAGAGCCATATCAAAAACGCTGGCGGCCAGCGAGAGCCAGGCCTCCTGAAAGCCCCAGAAGGGACCCATGGCGCGCCGGACCCAGACGTAAAATCCGCCTTCAGCAGGGATGGAGCTGGCCAGCTCGCCGACCATCAACGCGGTGGGCACGCTCCACAGAAAAGGGATGGCGGCGAGCAGCAGCAGGGCATGCCAGTAGCCGGCCTTGCCGATGATGTCTTCCAGTCCATACGGGCCTCCGGCCACCATGAAGTAGGTTGCACCCATCAGCGGCAACAGGCGCATCCGTCTGCCGCCCGGGAAGGCGGGCGCTCTCCCCGCCGGTGGTTGGGCCGCCCGCTCCGCACGGGCATCAAGAGATCCCAACGCGCCTCTTCGCGGCGTCTCCTCCCTCGCCAGAACCACCTCCCCAGCCTGTGGGCTTCCAGGCTGCCTGCGGTTCTGGAGAGACGCCCAGAAAGCTCCAAACCTCAGGGGACTCCTGCACCGAGAACTCTGCGGCGGACGGTCTCGCGTCACGGGCGAGCAACGCAGGGGCGGGATGGTCCACGGCGAATTCAAGAGGATTGTTTGCACTGTATCGCGAAACGGCCTCTTGGCGCTCGGATCCATCCGATCCGTGCTTTGCCTGACCTTTGTCGCTTCGGGCTCTCCGCGCCTTCTCCCTCGCGGCTCCATTTCCGCGCCGATCTGCTCACCGCTAGGTTTGGTTACGGGCTATAATCAAGAGCAACCCCGCAGGAGAGTTGGCCGAGTGGCTGAAGGCGGCGGTTTGCTAAACCGTTATAGGATCAAAAGTTCTATCGGGGGTTCGAATCCCCCACTCTCCGCCATAACTTTCCATAAGCCTAAAGAAATGAAGAGGTTTCAGGTTTTCAGCGGAGTCCATCGAGCGGGCCTCCCACAAACCTGTGTCTCTCTTGTGCTGTTCCCGCCTTCTGCCGCGTGGGTGAAGTTGACGGGCGCCGCGATGGTCCGGAACACCTTCAAACAAAGTTCTCCATCACGTCTTCTTCCCTCCCAATGGCCGGCCTCACCCGCGCCCGGAAAAGCACCGCAAACCCGACCTCCGGAAGCGTGGACGCCGTGAAACCCTCAGGGGTCGACCTCGAAACGGGTTGTTTGCAGTGGGGGAAGACCGCGTTTGGCATCGAACTTGTCCTGGAGACGGGGAGTGAATGGCCTCTTCGAGCTATCTTTGCCCGTAGACTCCCGATGATGCGTCCATGATGATGCGTCCATGACGCGGCGGTTTGACCCATCAGCCACCCTCATCAGAAGTTCGTACACCGGTTGCTGGAGTCACCGCGCCAGACGATAAACGCTGGCCCGTGGCCTCCATGCCGCGAAGTCCTCCGGCCAATGGCCCGAGGGCCGAATGGGGCCTCGAAGAGGGATTCCGCTTTTGGGACCGAATCTGCACAGAGGACGCAATGGGTAGAATTGCAATTCGCAACTGCTCAAGATATAGTGGTCAAATTCCTCGGTTCCTCTGCAAAGAGGATGAAAAGGGAATCCGGTGAGAGACCGGAACTGCCCCGCAGCGGTGAGCAGGTACGAAAGCCGAAACGACACTGGGCCGTTGGCCTGGGAAGTCCGGCGAGTAGGCAGAGCCTGTGAGTCCGAAGACCTGCCAAGGAACATTCGCTGACGCCTCCGAGGGGAGGCGAGGTGGCAGGGACCGTCTCCGTCAAGTCGGAGTCCATCCGCTGTTTCTTCGCATCGCTCCGTGAGGCCATAAGGAGATCGTCTATGGCCACGCTGCCGCATGAGTTTGCAACCCAGAATCTGCCTGTCCCACTTGAGCTTTCCGACCGCCAGGGTTTGCGCGCCACGGCGGCGAAGGAGATTCAGGTGATCAACCGCAACGGCGCGTTTTCTCCCTTTGACGCCAACAAGATCACACTCGCGATCACCAAGGCGTTTGTTGCGGTGGAGGGAGCGGAGGCAGGAGCTTCGCGCAGGATCCGAGCTGCCGTGGAGGCTTTGACGTCGCAGGTGGTGCAAGCGCTGAGCCGGCGGGCAGAGCCCGGACGTCCGATTCATCTGGAAGACATTCAGGACCAGGTAGAGTTGGCGCTGATGCGCAGCGGTGAGCACAAGGTGGCTCGCGCCTATGTGCTGTATCGCGAAGAACGCGCGCAGGAGCGGCGCAAACGCGATGAGCCGGCGGTAGGGGCGCAGGCTCCGCATTGGAGGATGCGTACTTCGGATGGACGGCTGGAGCCAATCGATGAGACGCGGCTGCGGAGAGAGATCACCGACGCTTGTCTAGGGCTGGAGGGCGTCTCCGCGGAGAGTGTGATGGCTGAGGTGCGTCGAAGCCTTTACGACGGCATCCAGATGCGCGAGTTGGGCCTGGCGCAGACCATGGCTGCGCGAACCCTGGTGGAGCAGGAGCCGAACTATGCATACGTCAGCGCTCGCCTGCTTCTGAATCTGTTGCGCGACGAAGCGATGAACTTTCTGTTCCCGCAGACCGCAGGCACAAAGTCTGCACAGCGGCCGCTGGAATATGCCGAGTACTTTCCCGAGTTCATCCGGCGCGGCATCGAACTGGAGATGCTGGAGGAGGAGATGGGGAGCTTCGATCTGGATCGCATCAGCCGGGCGCTGGATGCGGACCGGGATCGCAACTTTCAACTGCTGGGACTGCAGACCCTCTATGACCGCTACTTCCTGCATCATCAGGGCGTGCGTTACGAGCTGCCGCAGGCTTTCTTCATGCGTGTGGCCATGGGCTTGGCGATACGGGAGATCGACCGCGATCAGCGGGCGCTGGAGTTCTACGAGATTCTCTCTTCATTTGATTTCATGTGCTCCACGCCCACGCTGTTCAATGCCGGAACCCTTCGTCCGCAGCTCTCCTCCTGCTTTCTCACCACCATCAGCGACGATTTGGAGGACATCTTCAAGGCGATCAAGGACAACGCCCTGCTGGCGAAGTACTCCGGCGGGCTGGGCAATGACTGGAGCCGGGTACGTGGCTTGGGAGCGCACATTCGCGGAACCAATGGGCAGTCACAGGGCGTGGTGCCTTTCCTGAAGGTGGCCAACGATACAGCCATCGCCGTGAACCAGGGAGGCAAGCGCAAAGGCGCCGTCTGCGGCTACCTGGAGACCTGGCACATCGACATCGAGGAGTTTCTGGATCTGCGCAAGAATACTGGCGACGACCGGCGGCGCACGCATGACATGAACACGGCCAACTGGATCCCGGACCTGTTTCTGGAACGCGTGGAACAGGACGGCTCCTGGACGTTGTTCTCGCCCGATGAAGCTCCGGACCTGCATGACCTCTACGGCAAGGCGTTTGCGGAGAGATACAGCTTCTATGAGGCCAAGGCGCTGCGCGGAGAGATGAAGGTGACGCGCACGCTGCGCGCAGTGGACCTGTGGCGCAAAATGCTCACCATGCTCTTCGAGACCGGGCACCCCTGGATCACCTTCAAGGATCCCTGCAACCTGCGTTCGCCGCAGCAACATGCAGGAGTCGTGCACTCTTCCAATCTTTGCACGGAGATCACGCTGAACACGAGCCAGCAGGAGATTGCGGTGTGCAACCTAGGCTCCATCAATCTGGCTCGTCACGTGACGCCCGACGGCCTCGATGAGGTTCGGCTCAGAAAAACGGTGAGGACGGCGATGCGGATGCTGGACAACGTCATTGACATCAACTTCTACACCGTACCGGAGGCGCGGCGCTCCAATCTGCGCCATCGGCCGGTCGGCCTGGGCGTGATGGGCTTCCAGGATGCGCTTTACACCTTGCGGATTCCTTATGCCTCCAAGGCCGCCGTAGAGTTCGCCGACGAGAGTATGGAGCAGATCAGCTACTCCGCTATCTCCGCCTCTGTGGATCTGGCTGCTGAGCGGGGGCGCTATGCCAGCTTCGAGGGCTCGCTATGGAGTCAAGGCGTGCTGCCGATCGATTCGCTCGAGCTGTTGCAGGAGCACCGCAGCCATACGCTCGAGTGCGACCGCACGGAGCGGCTGGATTGGCCTGGGCTGCGGGAGCGGGTAAAGGCTGTGGGTATGCGTAACTCCAACACAATGGCGATTGCCCCTACAGCGACGATTGCCAACATCTGCGGTGTGACCCAGTCGATTGAACCGGCGTATCAGAATCTATTTGTGAAATCGAACATGTCCGGCGACTTCACCGTGGTGAATGCGGCGTTGGTCTACGACCTGAAGCGGCGGGGGCTCTGGGATGAGGTGATGGTCAGCGATCTGAAGTACTTCGACGGCTCGCTGGGCTCGATCGATCGGGTGCCGGAAGATCTCAAGCAGTTGTACGCCACAGCCTTCGAAATTGAGCCAACCTGGCTGATCCAGGCGGCGGCGCGGCGGCAGAAGTGGATTGATCAGGCCCAGTCGCTGAATCTCTACATCGCGGAGCCGAGTGGGAAGAAGCTCGACGCCCTCTATCGGCAGGCGTGGCGCTCTGGCTTGAAGACCACGTATTATCTGCGCTCGCGCAGCGCCACGCACGTGGAGCGCTCCACGCTGAAGGGTACCGATGGCAAGTTGAATGCGGTACAGGTGGAGATGGCTGCCGGCAGGACGTGCGCCATCAACGATCCAACCTGTGAGGCTTGCCAGTAGCGGGCTAACCCATGACAAAAGGAGAAGAGATGCTGGACTGGACAGAGCTCGAAGAGGAGATGCCGGCGCAGCTTGTGCTGACTCCGCCCGGCGTGAAGGAGGAGGCGGACAGCACCGGCCTGGGCAAGATTGCGCGCGGCGCCGCGCGGGTACGGGTGGACGACAAGGCGATGATCAACTGCCATGCCGACGTCAATCAACTGCTGCCGTTGAAGTATCGCTGGGCGTGGGAGAAATATCTCTCCGCATGCAACAACCACTGGATGCCGACCGAGGTTTCCATGCAGGCCGATATCGCGCTCTGGAAGAGCGCAGAGGGGCTGACGGCCGAAGAGCGCCACGTCATCAAACGGAACCTGGGCTTCTTTGCTGCCTCGGAGTCCCTGGTGGCCAACAACATTGTGCTGGCCATCTACCGGCATCTTACCAACCCCGAGTGTCGGCAGTATCTGTTGCGCCAGGCCTTTGAGGAGGCAGTGCATACCCACACCTTCCAGTACATCGTGGAAAGTCTGGGTCTGGATGAGGGCGAGCTGTTCAATATGTACCGCGAGGTTCCCTCGATCACGCAGAAGGCTGCCTGGGCGCTTGAATATACGCAAAACCTTAGCGATCCTTCCTTTCAGACCGGAACGCGCGCCGCGGATCAGGCGTTCCTGCGGGATCTGATTGCCTTCTATGTGGTCTTCGAGGGGGTCTGGTTTTACACCGGGTTTGCGCAGATTCTATCGCTCGGCCGGCGCAACAAGATGGTGGGAGTTGCTGAACAGTATCAGTACATCCTGCGCGACGAGTCGATTCACCTGAACTTCGGAGTGGATGTGATCAACCAGATCAAGATCGAGAACCCCCATCTCTGGAGCCAGGAGTTTCAGCAGGAGGTGCGCCAGATGCTGCGCTCTGCGGCGGAGCTGGAGGCGGCTTATGCACGGGATACGATGCCGAACGGGCTTCTTGGCTTGAGCGCCGGCCTGTGCGAACAATATATGCACTTTATCGCCAACCGGCGTTGCGCTCAGTTGGGCCTGGAGCCGGTCTTTACCGTGACGGAGAATCCGTTCCCGTGGATGTCAGAGGCCATGGATCTGAAGAAGGAGAAGAACTTCTTTGAGACCCGCGTGATCGAGTACCAGAACGGCGGCTCCCTGACCTGGGAATGATGGTTGAGATCGCAGAGCGAACGGGAGCCGGCGGAGGATGGAGTGAGCATTAAAGCTAAACGAGAAGTAGCTTCATCTCTTATAGTATTTTCAGTGTTGATGGGTGTCCCGAAGAGGGCTTACAGTGGCGTTTTCATTGGGGAAAACGCCCATAGAAGTCGAGGCATTGGGTACACCTGCACTGAAACTGCTTTAGGGCGAGCGGGTTGATCTTTCTCCTTGATCGATCGACTGCAAGCATCCTGAAATCTTGTGAGCGCATCTCAGCGTTTGTTGAAAAGCAAAACTCCTGGCCAAGAAGCTACACTATCCATGCCGTAGCTTCGTTTGCCATTCCATCATGTGCCGCGCCTCGCTCATTGCTTTGGCTCGGTTGCAACGTGCTCGCAAGCGGGTGCTGCAAAGCGATTGAGGTGGTCGGGCTATGCGTGGTCTGTGTCGGGCTCTGTTGACGAACTGCTTCGGGCTTGCTCTTTTCATTTCGTTGGTCTCCTTCACAGGCTGTAGCGGAGGCAGCTCTTCCGTTCCAGTGCCTGGGACTGTGACGGTGAAGGCGAGCGCGAGCACCGTCGATGGGACGGATACGACAACTCTCAGCGCCACGGTGACGAACAGCTCGGCAGGGGTGAGTTGGAGCACGTCCACTGGATCGCTCTCCAGCCAGACCGCAACGTCGGCGACGTTCACGGCGCCGGCAGCGACGAGCGCGATGCAGACCGTGACGATCACGGCGACATCGAGTGCTGACAGCTCAATCCGCGGAACGGCGACGATCACCATTCCGTCTGCGCCGGAGGTCATCAGCACCAACGCGAGCCTTGACGGGGCGGTGGGAGGGGCTTATGCGTTACAACTGCAAGGCAGTGGCGGCATCCCCCCTTATCGGAACTGGTCAGTCAGCAGCAGTGGCCATGCTCTGCCGAGTTGCCTGACCTTGAGTGCATCGGGCATTCTGACCACGGCGTCGGGAACGGCGTTGACCGCATCCTGCGCCGGGACCTACAGCAGCATCATTTTCACCTTCGCCGATTCTGGGACGCCGAAGGCGCTGACCGCGACTTCCGCGCCCATGACGATTACCATCCAGCCTGCTGCGCCGATTGTGTTTCTCGGAGAGATTGCCGCCACTGCCACCGAGGGTCAGGCCTACGCGACCACCTATGCGGCGTTGGCCGGCGGCGGCGTGGGGTCGTTGACCTACGGGCTGGCCGCGGGCAGCAGCCTGCCGCCAGGCCTGACGCTGAACGGAGTAACGGGAGGGATCTCTGGAACGCCAACCGCTGTTGGAACGTACAACTTCACGATCAGCGCCGCCGATGCCTACGGTGACTCGGGATCCAAAGCGTATAGCATCGTCGTGAGCAGTCAGGCGGTGTCCCTGCCGGCGGCAGGTAGCCATCCCTTGCCTTCGGGAATCGTAGGAGAGACCTACTCTGGGTCGATCAGCGCCACGGGAGGGGCGGGCGGCAGCAACTACGAGTTTGTCGTGAACGGAACAGCCATCCCCGTGGGCGGGGCGGCCACAACGATTGCGAACGGAGATGGGCTTACGGCCTCGAACAACGGGAGCAACGTGTTGACCTTTGGCGGAGACCCGAGCGCGGCTGAAACCAGCCTCTCGCTGACGGTGGAGGTCATTGACACCACGAAGACCAGCGACACCGCGACGGTGGCCTACACCATCGTGGTCAACCCCTCTCCGTTGACGGTCACGCTAAACAGCGTGCCGCAGGGCATGGCGAACATGCCATATACCTACGCGAATCTGAGCGTCAGCGGAGGTACATCTCCTTACACCGTGACTTACTCCGGCCTGCCCGCTGGCCTGGAACAAGCGAGCGCAAGCCCCGATCAGATTGTTGGCACGCCGAGTTCTGCGGGCTCGTCCTCGGTGACCGTGGATGCGACCGACAGCAGTACGCCCACTGCTGAGCAAGATAGCGCGCCGTTGACCTTGAGCGTGGTTGCGGAGACGGCTACCACGAATGATGCTGAGCTAAGTGCCCAGTACGCCTGCTACGTCGACCAGTTCTGGCCCAGCGGAGTGAAGGAGCAGACGGGCAGCACGCTCTATCGCGGGGGGATGGTCTTTGCTTTCACCAGCAACGGCAGCGGCGTGATTACCGGCGGCCAGATGGACTCCAACGGACCATCCAATGGCTTTCTTGCGGAAGGGTTCACCGGCACCTACGCGGTCGGCTCCGACAACCGGGGATATCTTGAGCTGAAAGGCTCGAACAACCTTAGCGCCCTCTTTGCGCTTGCCGGGGGTGATCTGAACAGCAGTAACCAATTCAGCAGGATTGCCCTTACAGAGATGGATGATGCGGGAACATCTCCTTCTGGCGTTACCGGCTCTGGCCGCTGCTACCTGCAGAGCAGCAGCCCAACTGTCGAAACTGCCAACTACGTCTTTCTGCTGAGAGGCGAGTGGGAGGATGGGAGTCTGGCAGGTGCTGTCGGCTCCATCGACTTCAGCAGCAGCTCTTCCACGGGAACGATGGATGCAGTGATTCAAGGCAGTTACACGGCGGACGAGACGCTGACCGGCTCCAGCCTTACCCCGGAGGGAAACGTCTACGGGGCGGCCACCTTCAACAGCTTCGGCAGCACCAGCAGCAGCCTGATTCCGGTAGTAATGTTTCCTACCGGCGATGCGGCCGGAGACGCCGTCTTTATCAGCGACAATCCTCACGACGACAGCACCGGGGCTGACTTTGTGATTGGCCAGGCGCGCTTGCAGAAGGCTACCAGTGTGCCGGCCGGGCCGGCGGTGATCTACGCATCGGGTCAGGATAGCGCGCAGGGTTACGCAGCCACGGCGATGCAATTTGCGAACGGCGAAATGACTCAGATTGAAAACAATGCCGGTACGATCAGTTCCAAGTCTCTGAGTGGAGTGACATTTGACGCGGATGCGACCACGGGACGCACCACGGAGTCGATCTCTGGTCAAGCCGCGCCCGGGGTTGTGCTGTATGTCTACAACAGCAATGCAGCGGCTTATCTGGACGCCGCGTCCAGCTCGTCGCAGTCCTCTGATTGGATCGGTTGGATGGAACCGCAGGCGGGGCCAAGCTCTGGTGGCTGGACGGTAGACGATCTGGCCGCCAGCTACTTCATGGGCTCTGTGGCGAACGGCGACCCCAGCCGTGGCTCCAGTTCCGGGATTCTCAGTGTCAGCTCCGATGGCGACATCTCCCCCTTTGCTCAGGACAAGGGCAGCCAAAACGACGCGGATTGGGATGAAGGGCTCAGCGGCGCGATTGGTGTTACCGCCAGCGGGATGCTGGCGCCGGACACCACCTATGATCCAACGGCCTCCGTGGGAATCTTCGTTTTGAACGTCATGCAGAGCACCGGCACGCTGACCAAATCTTATTGCTTTGCGATCCGTCAGGACCAGGCGGCGAGCAATTCCAGCACCCATGGACGGCTAGCTTGCCTGAGCGCCGATGGAACCTCGCCGCAGGTCACAGTCGTCCAGCAGTAGATCGTTGCCGGCTGAGCGATTCCATGTTCTGCTTGAGATGGCGCCGGGAGACTACTCCGCGGCGGCTCTACGTGTAAGGTCTTAACCGCATCTTTCTTCTAGAATCTGGTCGCGCGGCTAATCCGCCCATGAACGATGGTCGGAACATCCTCCCCAACGATGCGCCGCCGTCCATCTCAAGGCGAACGGAGGTTCCCACCCGGAGATGAAGATCCATACATTGATCCTGGTTGCCTTCTGTCTTTCGCTCGCTCCTGGCCAGACGTTGCTTGCGGCATCTCAGACGCCGTCAAGGACGATCGAAGCCCCTCAAGGCCGTCTCATTTTTCAGACGAGCCGAGCATGGTCGCCCCGGATCAACATCGATGCCGATACCGTGATGGTTTATGGGGTTGATGGCACGACCGCGGAGCGCATCCGTTCCTGGAAGGCGCATGGCTATCATGTGGATTTGATGACTGGAGTCGCTTGGGGAAGGTATCGCGCCTATCTCGATGGAAGCTTCGATGGGAAACAGCATTGGAACGAGACTCAGCAAGAGAAGAACGGCAACCTGATCCTGCATGGGGGACGCGATATTCCCTATATCTCTCCGAATCGGTCCTACGGCTTGTATCTGAGCAAGGAGATTGAGTCCGCTCTCGATGCGGGAGCACAGGCTGTTTATCTGGAAGAGCCCGAGTTCTGGGCTCGCGCGGGATGGAGTACAAGCTTCCGGAATCAGTGGCAGGATGAATATCATCAGGCCTGGCAGGCGCCGGACAGCTCCCCCGACGCGCAGTATCGCGCCTCCCAGCTCAAGTACTATCTCTATCGCCGCACGCTGGCCCAGATCTTTCAATCCGTGAAGGCTTATGGTGCCAAGCACCATCGCTCAATTCCGTGCTACGTCGCAACCCACTCCCTGATCAACTACGCACAGTGGCATATCGTCAGCCCGGAGTCTTCCTTGCTCAAGGTAGGCGCAGATGGCTATATTGCGCAGGTGTGGACCGGAACCGCCCGGACTCCGAATGTTTACGAGGGCGTACTGCGAGAGCGGACGTTTGAAACAGCATTTCTGGAGTACGGAGTTCTCCAGAATATTGCGCGTTCTTCAGGGAAGCCGATTTGGTATCTCGATGATCCGATCGAAGACAATCCTCACCACTCCTGGAGTGATTACCGCAAAAACTGGGAGAGCACGCTTGTAGCGTCACTTCTTCAACCCGCGGTGTCGCGCTATGAGGTGCTTCCATGGCCGGAGCGAATCTTTGGGGAGGGCTTCGCGTATCCGGCTACGGAACCTTCACCTTCCAATCCCAATCCGGCGAAGATTCCAATTCCAGAGGCGTACGCAACGGAGTTGCAGACCGTCTTCCACGCCTTGGCCGAGATGCAACAGCCGGCAGCGGAGACGCATTGGGAGTCTGCCGGTAACAGAGGCATCGGCGTTCTTGTCTCCGACACGTTGATGTTTGAGCGGGCCTCGCCGGACCCATCCGATCCTTCCCTGGGTGAGTTTTATGGCCTGGCCCTCCCGTTGCTGATGCGCGGCATGCCCGTTGAACCGGTGCAGATGGAGAGCGTCCGCCCGGGATCGGTGACCGTCGGAGCCCTGCGTCGATACAAGGTGCTGCTGTTAACTTATGACGGTCAAAAGCCGCCTGACCCAGATTCGCAAACCGCGCTGGTTGCGTGGGTCCATTCCGGCGGAGCCCTGATTGTCTTCGATGATGACAAGGATCCCTACGACAAGATTCATGCCTGGTGGAGAGATAAGGATGGAAAGGTTCAGACGCCGTGCGATCTCCTTTTCCAAGAGCTCGGTTTGAAGCCGGGATCCAGCGGACTGCACGCAGTTGGCAGAGGGTTTGTTCTGTACGAAGCGAAGAATCCAGCGGCTCTTACCTACTTGCCGGCTGGGCAGGAGGTGGTGTACGACTCGCTCCAGACTGTTGCCAAGGTCATTGGCCTGCCGCTCTGCCAAACTCATGTTCTGGTGCTGCGGCGCGGCCACTATGTAATTGCCGCAGGCCTGGATGCGGAAGGCTCGGAGCAGCAGAGCCAACCGCTGCGGCCACTTTCCGTTGCAGGAGACTTCATCAATCTATTTGACAACAATCTGGCGGAGAGCGACCACTTTACGATTCAACCGGGGGAAAGAGCGCTGTTGCTGGACGTGAACTCCTTTCGCTCATCCCGGCCGCGGATCCTGGCCGCATCTGCCAAAGTCACGTTGGAACGAGAAGGCAAGAACAGACTGACTTTTCAGGTTGAGGGAATCGAAGATACGCACGGAGTCGTTCGCATCCTCTCCGCCCGGGCAGCGCGCGAGATCGATCTTGGGGGGAAACCGTTAGATCCAGCATCCTATGAGTACAACGGCCGAACTTTGCTCATTCGCTTCAAGAACACGGCAGCGCCGCAGCAGATCGAGGTGGTCTTTCGCTAAAGCAGTTTCAGTGGAGGTGTACCCAATGCCTCGACTTCTATGGGCGTTTTCCCCAATGAAAACGCCACTACACGCCCACTCCGGTGTACCCATCAACACTGAAAATGTTATAAGGCCCTTTCGATGTTGGGGTAATGCTGTGCCCCGGCCTTTGTGGGGTTGCTGAAAAAGCTACAAAACGGTTGTTCCGGAAGATTCATTCGCAAAGGAAAGCGAAAAAGAACTTCGGTGCGCCGATGGTGCTTGACCTACGTGGATTTTCCAATTTTGGAGATGCTTAAGGTTCGGCGTCCGCAGCCACGCAGGAGTGAGATCCGCCGTGGAGCTTTCCTGCCTGGCGGGGTCTGTTTGCTTTGGCTGGTCACTTCACGCTTCTTTGTTTCGCCTGCGGTTCAGGGATGTCTTCCGCAGCTGCTCAGGCGCGGCGGGCGCTGAACTCGCGGCCGATGACGGCGATGGTCTCGGCGTTCAGCAGTTCGGCGGCGCGGGGGAAGATCGCGGTCTCTTCCAGGGCGATGTGCTTCTTGTAGAGATCCTGGAGGGCGGCGGTGTTGGAGAGCAGGCGTTCCCGTTGGGATGGTTCGAGCTCTCCTTTCACGATCCAGTCCGTGTAGAGCCAATCGATGGCCTCATGCAGTTCCGCCGAGCGAGCATGGTCCTGTTCCAGGCGAGCGAGCAAGACCAGGAACTCGGCGCCGGCCGCAGGGAAGCTACGCAGGCGGGAGAAGATCGACTGTTCTTCGTCAGCGTTGTGACGTTCACCCCCGGTGTGAAAGTACTGTACCGCAGCTTTGACCGCGGAAACCTCTTCCGGGTCGAGAGCGCGGTCAGGAGCGCGCGCCGCGACCAGGTGCAGGATGCCGAGGAAGTGTTGGATCCTGCGATGACAATCCTCAAGCATGCCCAGGGGATCATCAAAACCGCTATCGGGTTTGGCGCCAATTTGTACGCTCATGGTTTGCCTTCTTCCTCGGCGTTCCTCTATTTTGCCTCATGCTCCCTGCAGCACGCGCAGGCCTTGGGGCCTGGCCTGGATCTGCTCCGTGGGGACGTACCCGCGGGGTATGTAGGAGCAGCAGGGCTCTTCCCCGAGCGGGCTTCCGGTGAGCGCGAAGGCTCGGGAGCGGGAGCCGCCGCAGATCTCCTTGAACTCGCAGGCTCCGCATTTTCCCTGCAGCCGGGATGTATCGCGCAGGCTCTGGAAGAGCGGGGAGTGGCGGTAGATGGAGGCCAGGCTCTGGCGACGGACGTTGCCGGCCCGCAGGGGCAGAAAGCCGCTGGGATACACCTCTCCGGTGTGGGAGATGAAGACGAATCCCTTGCCGTCATTCAGGCCGCGTGGCGCGCGGCCGATGGAGTCAGCAATCTTCTCCGCGGCGGGCGCTGCGCCGCGGCCGGCCTGACGCTGCGCTGTCCGCTGTTGCAGAAGGTAGCGGCGGTAATGCTGCGCCTCAGTGGTTTTGATGTCAAAGCTCGCAGTCTTGGACAGATGATAGAGCTTGGCGAAGATCGCCTCGAACTCTTGGGCATCGAGCAGATCCGCGAGTTTGCCACGGCCGGTGGGAACCAGAAAGAAGACACTCCACAGGGTGACCTTAACGCTCTCCAACAGAGCGACGATGACATTGATCTCCGTGAGGTTACGCCGGCTGAAGGTGGTGTTGATCTGGACCGGCAGGCCGATCTCATTGGCCCAGTGGATGGCGTCCAGGGTGCGCACAAAGGAGCCGGATAATCCGCGAAAGGCGTCATGGGTGGCGGCACAGGCTCCATCCAGGCTGACGGCCAGCCGCGCCAGTCCGGCCTGCTGGAGGCGAACCACCATCTCCCGGGTGAGCAGAGGGGTGGCGCTGGGGGTGAGCGAGACGCGGACGCCCACGGTCTGGGCATGCTGGATCAGGTCAAAAACGTCGGGGCGCTTGAGCGGATCTCCACCGGTGAGAACGAAGACCGGCGTCTTCATGGCGGCAATTTCGTCAATCACGCGCTTGCCCTCCTCGGTGCTCAACTCCAGCGGATGGCGCTCGGGCTGCGCTGAGGCGCGGCAGTGGACGCAGGCCAGGTCACAGGCCTGGGTGACCTCCCAGATGGCGAGAAAGGGGGTCTGGTTGAAGTCCGTGGTGTGATTCAGCGGGTTCATAGGATGATGAAAACCCAGCCGATACGGCTGCGCAGTGACAAAAGTACCTGCCGAGGTGTTTCGCGCCAACTAATTTTGGGGAGTGGAGGCAAGTATGGAGAACGGACAGGTGAATTCGACACAGGCAATGGTGCTGCGGGAGCGGCGCAAGAGCGTGCTGCTACGGCTTTGGATTGCGACCGGAATCTTCTTCATGGCGCTGCCGGGAACGCTGCTGGGTTTCTCCAACCTGATGGCCATTGTCAGCCACCGCCGGCTGGGCGGGCTGCCGGCGGCATGGATTCAAGGCCATGGCCATGCGCAGGTCTTTGGTTGGGTGGGAAGTTTTATCCTGGGTATCGGGTTCTACTCGCAACCCGCCCACGGCCGTTCAGTGGTCCGTCTTCCTCTGGCTTGCTACCTGCTCTGGACTGGAGGGGTTGCGTCGCGCTGGGTGGCCAGTATCTATGGCTGGCACTGGAGAGCGGTCTATCCTTTGTCGGCGGGCGCTGAGATGGCCGCGGTTCTCCTGTTTCTGCTGGCCGCTTCCAGGCACAAGCGGCCGGACGAGCGGTCCGCTCTGGGAGCAGATGCTGCAACGTCAAGGAGCCGTCGGAGCCCGATGCCACTATGGATGGCCGCGGTACTGCTCGGCAGCGCGGGACTATTCACCATGGTGACTTTTAACTTTGTGGAGTGTCTGCATTTGGCGCTTGTTGGGGCCAGCCGCGCCTTTCCTCACGGTCTCGACCAGCGGTATCTGGTGCTGATGGCCTGGGGATTCTTGACGCCCATGGTGTGGGGATTCTCCGCCCGCTGGCTGCCGGCGTTCCTGGCGATTCCGCAGCCTGACTCGGATCTGCTGAGTTTTGCTCTTTGGATGGATGTGCTGGGCGTCCTCTGCGGCGTCTTCGGATGGACGCTGCTGGCCACCATGCTGCTTGCTGTCAGCGCTGTGGCCATCGGCTTTGCACTGCATCTGGCGGAGCGTCCGCATGGACAGGCCAAGGTGGCCGGTATTCACCCCAGCTTTCCCTCGTTTGTTCGGGTGGCATTCCTCTGGTTGGCGGTGGCCGGCTTTCTGGGCGTCTGGGCAGCGGTGGCCGATCAGCACGGGGGCATCTGGGGGGCCTCCCGGCACGCCCTCACGGTGGGCTTTGTGGCGACCATGATCTTTGCCATTGGTCCCCGGATTCTTCCTCACTTCTCGGGCTTCTACAGCATCTACAGCAAGCGGCTGATGTTTCTGAGCCTTCTGATGCTGCAGACCGGCTGTCTGCTGCGCGCCAGTTCGGAAGCGCTGGCCTACGAAGGGATTCTCCCCGTGGCATGGAAGGTGTTGCCGGCCTCGGCCATGCTGGAGCTGAGCGGGGTGCACCTGTTTGCTCTGAATCTCATGCTCACCTTTGCGCTGGGCCGCTCCTCGTTTGCCTCAGCCCCGGGCGAGCACGCGCTTGCCGTATGCTGAGTTTGTTCGCTCTCCGTGGACGGCATCAGGGCTATATCCACTGAAGGTTTCCAAGTCGTTGTTGGAAGAATTTTGCAGAGCCTCGCGAGTATTTCGAGGAGGATGATTGCATGGCCGCCGAGATTTCTTATGAACAACTGTTGGAGGCGATCGGCGACGCGATTCTGGTGGCCGACGAAAAGGGCGTGATCACGTTTTGGAATCCTGCCGCGGAGCGGATCTTCGGCTTTGCCCGGAGTGAGGCCCTGGGGCACTCGCTGGACCTGATCATTCCAGAACGTCTGCAGCAGCGCCACTGGGAGGGTTATCGGAAGACCATGGAGAGCGGCCACACCCGCTACGGCGCTGATCTGCTGCGCGTGCCCGCGGTGCACAAGGATGGCCATGCCTTGTCGATCGCCTTTACGGTGGCGCTGCTCTTTTCCGACGAGGGCAAGGTGAATGGGATCGCCTCGGTGATCCGGGATGAGACCCAACGCTTCCAGGAGGAGCGCGCACTGCGTCGGCGCGTGGCAGAGTTGGAAGGCAAGACAAGCTGAGCGGCGCGGTGACCGTTGTTGGCGCGGCAAGGTTTGCCGCTGCCTCCGGCTGCGCAGCTCAGGCGGAGGTCTGATGCAGACTGGAGCGAAGCTCTTTGAGGTTCTTGACCACAATCTGACGAGCATCCACCTCAAGCAAACCCTCGGCCTGCAATCGCATCAGATTGCGAGAGACCAGTTCACGCACGGTTCCAAGCTGGCTGGCCAGATCCTGGTGGCTTCCGGGCAACTGGAATTCAATGCCGCGACTGGTGGCGACTCCCTGACTCTCCGCCATGCGTAGCAGGGCGGAGATCAGCCGCTCGCGGATGGTAGTGAACGAAAGTTCCTCGATGATGCCCACCAGCCGGCGAAGACGAGTGCCTGCCACCGCCAGAACTTTGAGCGCTACCTGAGGATATTCCATACAAAAGGACTGAAAGATTTGCTGAGAGATGAAAATTATTTCCACTTCATCGATCGCCACCGCGGAGGCGGGATAGGGACTGCCATCAAAGACCGGGATCTCAGCCACAGTTTCGCCGCTGACGTTCACCGCCAGGATCTGCTCCCGCCCGCCGAGAGAAGTTTTGAAGATGCGCACTTGGCCGCTGGCGATGACATGCAGCCCGTGGCAGCGCTCGCCCTCGGAGAAGAGCAGCTCCCCCTTGGTAAACTGCTTCTTGAGCGCGCGCGCCGCCAGCAAGTGAATTTCCTCGGGGGTGAGGGTTGAGAACAGCGCGGTTCGTTGCAGGACAAGAGAAAGATCCGTACGATCCAGACTCATGGTAGGAAGTCTATTGCATTTGCAGCGCATGGATCGCCTGGCGCCACGGCATGCTTTCGCAAGGGCTATTTTGCACCCCGCCCACGCAAGACCCGAGACGCCGCTGCCGGCTTAAACAGCCGTGAGCTTGTCGAGAGCAGGGAAGGAAGTGGGGCGAGCCCGGGCCGAGGCTTTGCGCCTTTGTCCGGGGTGCAGCGACAACACTGGAGGCGCCGGGAAGATTTCTTGTTTCAAGCCAGTCGCCAGGGGGCAACACGGTTGGTATTTAATGTGAGGTGCGGATGATTCACAAAGTCTCATCTTCTCTGCGAGCGGTGGTGTGGTTGGTGGCCGCGTTGGGGGTGGTCTGCTTGCGTTGCAGCGTGGCGGCCGTGGGGCAGGCGGGCGCCGCGGCCGTGGCGGCTCCGGCCAAGCCGGATCCTGCGGACCGGACGGCGCCGAAGCTCTCGCTGGAGGAGGCCATCCGACTGGCGGAGAAGAACGAGCCGGCTTTTGCCGCAGCGACGGCGCAGATGCAACTCTCGCAACTGGATCACCAGGAAGCTGTAGCCGGCCTGTTGCCGTCCGTGGTGTTCCACAACCAATATCTCTTTACGCAGGCTAACGGCACCACCAACCGCATCGGGCAGGTGGTGAATCAAGCAGCTCCGCGGTTCATCGCCAACAACGCGATTCACGAGTACGCCAGCCAAGCCGTAGTGAATGAGACGCTCGGCCTGCGAAGGTTCAGCGCTGTCTCGCTCGCCAGCGCTGAGGAGGCGCAGGCGGCGGCACAGGCGGAGATCGAGCGCCGCGGCCTGATCGCGGCAGTGGCCACGCTGTACTACAGCGTGACGGCGGCCGATACCAAGGTCGAGGTGACCGAACAGGCCGTGGACGATGCGCGCCGATTTGTCCAGATTACCGAGGAGCGCGAGCAGGCGCGTCAGGCAGCTCACGCCGATGTCATCAAGGCGACGCTGACCGAGCAGCAGCGAAGCCGCGATCTGGAGGACGCAAGACTGGCGGCGTTGAAGGCGCATCTGGAGCTTGGAGCTTTGCTGTTCGCCGATCCGCGGACCCCCTTTGCGACTGAGGTGAGCGCCCCGCCCATGTTGCCCGACCGCGCCACGGTGAATGAAGATGCCGGCCGGAACAACCCGGATCTGAAAAGCGCGCTGGCCGCGCTCCAGGCCAGCCAGGCGCAGGTGGTCTCGGCTCGCGCCGAGTATCTTCCTGACCTGGGGCTGAACGTGACCTACGGCATCGATGCGCCGCAGTTCGCAATCTATGGTCCAGACAATGCAAAAAACCTGGGCTATTCTGCGATGGCGACGCTGGATATTCCAGTGTGGAACTGGCTCTCTACCCAGCACAAGGTGAAGCAGAGCGAGATCCGTCGCGACCTGGCCAAGGTGGATCTCTCTTCGGAGCAGCGGCGGTTGATCGCCAACCTTACTGAATTCTATGCGGAGGCCACCACAGCGCGAGATGCGATGGCGTCACTGGATGCCAGTGTCAGCGCGGCCCGGGAGAGCTTGCGCTTGACCGAGTCCAGCTACATGGGTGGCGAGGGAACGGTACTCGAGGTGGTGGACGCGCAGAACACCTTGCTGGATACAGAGAAGGCAGACGCGGATGGCGTGGTTCGTTATGAGCTGGCATTGTCCAATCTTCAGACACTGACGGGAAGGTTTTGATGAGAGTGTGCGACGGCTTCAGAGTGAGCTACCCGCAACCGGCGTCGGACCGCGCCGGGAGGGGCTGGCAGGCGGGTGTGAAAGAGAGCGGCAGATCTGCCGCAGGCCGGGCGGACGGCGAGCGCGGCGGCCTGGCGCTGGCCGGTGGTTGGCTGGCGGCTGTGGCTTGCTGCCTGGCAATGGTTGGCTGCCACTCGGCGGGAACAACCGCCGATGTCGTGGTGGATGTGCAGGCGGCCAA
>JAJYZE010000300.1 GCA_021800195.1 Acidobacteriota bacterium | reverse complement strand
AAGGCAAGAAGCGAAGAGCTGCTCGATCAAGCCACGGGCGAGGCGCTGAAACTCATCACCCCGGAAGATGCCAGGGGATGGTTCCGGCTCTGCGCCACAGATCTATCGTATTTGGCAGAATGGTCTAAGGCGAGGTTCCCCGGCCCGCGCGCAAAGGTTCGCGTAGCGAGTCGTGGCGCAAGCCGAGAGGCTTCCAAGGGACGGACGCATCGACGCAAGCTCCGGAAGGCGCCATGCGAGGTGCTCAGCTTGGGCTTCGCCGCGAGCTCTCATACCCACTCCATGCCGGAACCGAGCTCGTGTTCCGGGCGGTTGACGCCCTGAAAGGCCAGGCTAAGCGGAGCGGCGAGCCCGCGCACGCCGGCCAGCCGCACCAGTTGGATAGCGGCCTGCAACAGCCGCGGCGCGTGGCCTTTGGGCCACAACTCGGCAAAGGAGCGCATCACGCCGTTTTGATCGGGGTGGAAGGCGCGTTCATCCCAGCGTTGCCAGCCGGGCATGAACTCAGGGAAGTCGGTGACAGCGTTCAGGGTGGAGCGCAGAATCCTCTGCTCCCAGCGGTCCTGGTACTGAGGCATGAAGTGGACGTGGCTCACTCGGTCCACGCGGATCTCTTCGACGAACTCCGTGAAGCTGGCGGCGGAGGTGAGGTTGATGTTGGCGTTGGGCTCCAGGCCATGCCGGTCGCCGCCGGAGAGGACGAGGTGGCCGGTCTCGCGGGCCAACCGGGCGGCGTCACGATTCTCCCGGACGTGGCGCAGGCCATTCAACTCGATGGCGTGGATGGTACGGCCAGCCTGGCGGAGAAAGCGGCTCACCTCAAGGAGGTGGGCGCGGCCGACCTTGTGCAAGTCCCACAGCGGGTGGTTAAAGACGATGAGCACTTGCGGGCTTTCGTGCAACTCGCGCAGCATGGTGAGCAGCCGCGCATCCATCGCGTCGGGGCTGTGATCCGCTCCGGCCACAGCCTGAGCCTCAGCCGTATAACGCTGGAAGCGGACCATCCACTCCAATCCGTTGCGGCTGGGAAGGTTATGGATACCCAGATGGAAGACCGTCTGGCCGAACGGGGCGGACCACTCCAGGCTGACAGGAATATGCCGGGAGGAAGGGATGGTTCGCAGCAGCAAGGGCGCCTCGATGGAGTCGTGATCCGTGATGGACACCAGGGGGTTCAGCCCCAGGCGCTGCACCTGCCTGGACTCCACGTCATAGGCCATACGGGGCTGCAACGGCGGTCTCCAGTTGGCGCGGGAGTAGTCCAGCGCGATCCCGTAGCGCGCGCTGCTCCGGCGATAGAGCTCGAAGACCATTTTCAAGCCCGGCACGGCGGTCACCAGGGCATGAGTGAATCCGAGCGTCTCCTCCGACACGCTGGTGTGGCTATGCAACGAGACGCCCGTGGTGAACTCCGCGGTTGCATGCGGCTGTTTCCATTGGCTGGTAACGATCGATTGCATCGGCAGGCCTCCTCGCGCAGTTTTGCTGACTGCCATCAGCATGCCGGCGGGATGCGAATGCACCATTACCGCTGCAACAATAGAGGCTGAATTCTGTCTTGGGGGATCCCCGAAGGATACTGGCCCCCGTAGGATACTGGCTTGAGGAGGAGATGCGCGATGGGCGGTCCGCCTCCAGGTGGAAGTTTCTTGACGGCTGGATGACGTTGCAGGCGCTCCGGTCCCAGCGCTCGCAGGCTCGTTCTGCCCAGGGGCCACCTTGTGGATGCAGGAGAGGGTGGAGATGCCGGAAGAGGGGATCCGGGCAATGCACAGGATCCTTCTCGCGGAGGCGAGCAGGACGGTCAACCGGCCTGATACGGGGCCAGGTAGCGGCTTTCGAAGACCTCGCCGGGCAGCGGCTTGCTCAGGTAGAAACCTTGCATCTCATTGCAGCCCAGCATCTTTAACAACCGGGCCTGTTCGGCTGTCTCGACTCCTTCTGCAACCACCTTGAGACTGAGCGAGTGCGCCAGGTTGATGATCGTGGAGACCTGCGCCAGCCCTTCCCGAGCCTGGGTCAGATCGGCAACGAAGGTGCGGTCGATCTTGAGAGTATCCAGGGGCAGCTTGGAGAGGTAGCTGAGCGAAGAGAAGCCCGTGCCAAAGTCATCGATGGCGATGCTGACCCCCATGTCGCGGATGGTGCGCAGGGTGGCGATGCTGTACTCCACATCCTCCATGATCAGGCCCTCGGTAATCTCCAGTTCGAGGCTGGCGGCGGCATCGACGTTGCTGCCTACAGCGCGCTCGATGTCGCTGATGAAGTTACGATTGCGAAGCTGCAAGGGAGAGACATTTACCGCCAGGCGCACGGCGGGCAGACCGGCGCGGCGCCAGCGCAGATAATCATCGATCGCCTTGCCCAGCGCCCAGCGTCCTACTTCATAGATCAGCCCGGTCTCCTCCAGCATGGGGGTAAAGCGGGCCGGAGGCACCAAACCGGTGCGCGGATCGTTCCATCGAATCAAGGCCTCCGCTCCGGTGAGTTTGCCGGTTGCCAGGTTCATCTTGGGCTGATAGTGCAGCATGAACTCATGCTTGTCCAGCGCCTGCCGGAGTTGATTCTCCAGGACAAACTTTCCGGCCATCATCTCAGTCATCTTGGGCGTGTGGAACAGATAGCGGTTGCGGCTGGCCTTGGCCTGCTTCAGCGCCGCCTCGGCGTGTTTGAACAAGGTATCGGCGCTCGCTCCATCCTCTGGAAAGATGGAGATGCCCACCTTGGCGCTGATGCGGAAGGTTGCGGTTTTCACCCCGAACGGGTGGTCGCGTAGCGCCTTCATCCATCCCTCTACCAGTACCGCCACGTCATCCTCCTGCCGGATCTCGGGGATCACCACGGCAAAGTGGTCCGAGCCCAGCCGCGCCAGCAGGTTCACGTCGCCGGTCTCGTGGATCAGCCACTTGGCGAACTGGCGCAGGAGTCGGTCCCCAGCCAGTTGGCCCAGGCTGTCATTGATGTTTTTGAAGCGCTCCAGATCGATGAGAAATACCGCCAGCTTCTTTTCTCCGCTAATGGCTGCGCGCAGATGCTGCGCCACGCGATTGAGAAACAGGGTGCGGTTGGCCAGGCCGGTGAGGGGATCATGGTAGGCAAGGTAGTTCAGCTTGCGCTCTTTTTCGATGTGGTCAATGGCGAAGGAGAGGTTGGCGGCCAGTTCCACCAGTTGCCCCTCCTCTTCCTTATCGAACGCGCTGACCTCCTTGGTATACAACAAGAGGGCCCCGATAGGGTTGCCCGACCGGTGCAGCGGCAGGGCGGCTAGAGATCTCCAACCGAACTCAGCGCTATGCCGGCCCCAGGGGGTATTGGGCGGCTGGTGCTGAACGTTCGGGAGCCATACCGGCTGGTTCTCCCGGATGGCGGCGCCCGCCGGTCCCTCCAACAGCGGCGCCTCGTCTTCGATCTGGCGCAGATACTCCTCGCAGCGTTCGCCGTGGCTGGCTACTATCCGCAACTGCAATCCTTCGGGATTCATCACCCCAATCCATGCCAGAGAGAACGCGCCGGCCTCGACGGCAATCCGGCAAGCGTCACGGAAGAGTTCATCCCGGTCATGGGCCCGCATCACCAGAGCCTGCATCCGGCTCTGCATGGTCAGAATCCGATTCAAGTGGCGAATCCTGATCTCGGTGGCCTTGCGCTCCGTAATGGCGCGCACCGAGGCCAGCGTATACATCGTTCCGGGCTCTCCATACGGATTCAGACTGACCTCGACGGGGAACTCTGTTCCATCCGCGCGCAGAGCGGTCAACTCCACCCCAATCCCCATCTCGCGTACCCGTGGCGCGCCGAAGTACTCCTCCAGGTTCTTGGCGTGGGAGGCGCGATAACGCTCCGGCAACAGATCCCCTATTTGTCTTCCCGTGAGCGCGCCTTCTTCATATCCAAACAGATGGCACACACGCTCATTGCCCAACACGATGACTCCCTGCGTATTTACAAGGAGCATCGGATTCGGAACAAGAGACAGAAACTGCGCGATTCCATCCATGTTTGAGCTTCCTGAAGAGTTTGTCTTCCCTCGCCGGCCAGTCGGGGAAGCCCGCTCCATCTCAGATCGTACCTTTGCCTGTTCTCCCAGCAGGCATTGTCATCGAGCCTCAACCTGACGCCACAGATCCAGGCAATT
>JAJYZE010000021.1 GCA_021800195.1 Acidobacteriota bacterium | reverse complement strand
AACAGCCATACCCGCAACAGAACCAGCAGTACCAGCAGCCGAACCAGCAGTATCAGCAGCCTGCGCCCATTCAACGTACAACCGGCGGCCAGCAATACCAGCAGCAGTATCAACAGCCATACCCGCAGCAGAACCAGCAGACTGCGCCGACGCAGGCTGCGGGCAACGCTCAACAGAGCACAAATCCCGATTACCAGAACCACTTTTTTAGCCATGTGACCGCAGGACAGGTGATCGCTCCGGCGCATGGCACTGCCAGCGCCGTGCCCGCAACCGGGGTCTTTCTCCGCGTGGCTCAGGGTGCCAGCGTACGCTTAGATGATCTGAACGACACGGAGTTGAAGCTGGAAGTGACCCGTGGCGTCGCCAATGTAGCCATCCACAACTCGGTCAAGAATGCCGAGCTACTGGTTGATCTTCCGGGTGGTGAGACGGCGATGGTCAAGGACGGCTTCTACACCTTCAACGCCAGCACAGACACCATGCGCGTGCTCAAGGGTGAGGCCTACGCATACCCCAGCGACCACATGAGCCGGAAGCCGATCAAGATCAAGGAAAAGCACGCTATCTACTACAACGGGCCCCAGAGCAAGGTCTTTGAGTTCGACCCCAGCGAGGTCGTCGGAGATCTGGTTCCGTTTGGACCTCCCCAGGGCGCCAGCATGGGCGGCGGTGGCTTTGACGACGGCTACGGCAACCAGGCTTACGGTACCGGAGTTCCCTATGACTGGTACCTGAACGAGGAGCCTTACTGGTGGTCCTACCCCTACTGGTGGGATCCCGGCTGGGATTGGGGCTTTGGCCTCGGCTGGGGTTGGGGCTGGCGTGGCTGGGGTGGTTGGGGTGGATACGGCTGGGGCCGCTGGGGCTACGGCGGCTGGGGTCGTTACGGCGGCTGGGGTGATCGCGGCGGCTGGGGTGATCGCGGCGGCTGGGGCGGTCATCCCGGAGGCGTCGCCGGAGGCGGCTTCCACGGCGGCGGAGGCGGCGGTCATGCCGGCGGCGGTCGGTAGGTTTGGGCTCTTAGCGGCCTGAACTTGCTGCAAACTTGCTCTCAGGAGCCCCTGCTCCTGTGACCTAAAGCTCAGGGCGGTCCAGAGATCTTCGGACCGCCTTTGGCTTTTTCCCAACCAAGCCTCTCCGCTCTCTCAAGGCGTGCTCCGCGCAACATTCGCGGAGATTCGGGATTTACAGAGAAAGAGGTGTCTTATGCGTCCCGTCCCCGTCCTCTTCGCTCTTGCCGGTTTGACCCTCTGCGCCGTGCCTTCAAGCCTCTGGGCGCAGAACGGCTACGCCGGATCCCCTTACTACGGGACCAATCCAGCCCCGCAAGGCAGCTACTATGCCCCGTCTCCGCAAGCTCCCGCAGGATCAGGCTCTGCTTCTTCCGGCTACTCTTCTCCAGGTTCTGCCGGCCCGTACGGCGAGTCCTACTCCGGCCCAGCCGAGACCTATTCCAATCAGGCTTACGCGAACCTGGCCAATCCAAACCAGGCTTATCAGAGTCAGCCTGGCCCACAGACTGCCTACGCCAACGGCGGCTATGACGGACCTGCACCGGCCCAGGCGGCCATGAACGACGCTGCCTACTATCAGGCTCCCGCTGTCTATGGCTATGTCGCTCCGTACGCCTATTACGGCTATCCCGGTTGCTACTACGGCTACTGCTATGGTGGCTATCCGTATTACGGTTATGGCTACCCCTGGGTGGGCGTTGGTTACTGGGGTGGTTGGGGCTGGGGTGGCTGGGGCTGGGGTGGTTGGGATCGTGACGGCTGGGGTGGTTGGGGCCGTGGTTGGGGCGGCTACGGTGGCTACGCCAGGGGCGGCTACGGTGGCTGGGGCCGCGGAGGATACGGTTACGCCAATCGCGGCGGCTACGGCGGCGGCTATGGCAACCGGGGCGGCTACGGTGGCGGCTTCCACGGCGGCGGCGGTGGCGGCTTCCACGGCGGCGGCGGAGGTTTCCACGGCGGCGGCGGCGGACGCCGCTGAGAATCAGCCTTTACGGCGCCAGACCTTCTGCGTCCCGGATTTGCACCAGGTACTTCGCGGCTCGTCGACGGCCCGGGCTTCTCACAGCCCGTAGCCTGTCGGCAGACCCCCTCGGGCCATACCCCCGGTTGCCTCCCGGAAGGCAGATGGATTCCCCGAGCAGACAGGCAGCAGAGCCTGTTGTGAGTAAGAAACCCGTCTGTACGGATGGCCTGGACGCAGACGAGCAACATACCTCTACGACAGCCAGCAGAACCCTCCCACAGGATGAAGAACCAGCCGGATCTCAATACCGGCCCTCCCTTCGCCTCCTTCAGGATGACTTAGAATCAGCGATCATGCGTATTGGCTTCTTCGGTGGCAGCTTTGATCCACCCCATCTGGGGCATCTTGCAGTAGGGCGCGCGGCGGCCGCGGCCTTCCATCTGGATGCGGTTCTCCTGGCCCCTGTGGCCAGGCAGCCGCTCAAGCCAGACGGAGCCTCCGCAGGCTTTGCAGACCGTCTGGCGATGGTAGCCCTGCTGTGCGCCGCCCAGGCGCAGGCTTCTCCTCCCGTTCCGGCCGGAAAGCCAGGCCCTGGCGGCACTGAAAGCGGCAGCGGAGCGGTCTTTCAGCCCTCGTCTCTGGATGCTCCCCTCCCTGATGGCTCCCCGAACTATACCGTCGATACGCTCGAAAGGCTCCGTCGGCAGGTCATGCCAGAGGACCGGATCCTGGTGATCGTCGGCGCCGACGCCTTTCTCGATCTCCGCCGCTGGAAGGCTCCGGATACCCTGTTGCAACTCGCCGAGTGGATCGTGGTCAGCCGTCCCGGCTTCTCGCTGCGGCAACTCGATGCCCTCGCTTTGAGCACCGAGCAGCGAGCGCGCGTCCATCTGCTGGAGCATGTCCATGAGCTGGCGAGCGCCACCGGCATACGCGAGCGGCTGCGCCAGGAGCTCCACAGCTCCAGCGCCGCTCAACTGCTGCCGCCCTCCATCCTGGAGTACATTCGTGCCCATCACCTGTACGGCGTCTGATTCGGCCGCAAATTCGGCCATCGGGCCGCGTCCTGCCTGCGGATGGCGCGCATCGCTGCCCCTACCCCGCATTCCACCGGCCCGCAAATTCCTCTACCATGGAACAAGACAAGGAGCTGCATGGATAGCAAGAAAGACACCCATCTCCGCAAACTTCTTTCCGCTGCAGCCGCGGCCGGCGAGGACAAGAAGGCTGAAGACATCCGGATTCTGCGCTTGGATCCATCGGAGAGCGGGCTCACGGATTACTTCCTGATCTGCACCGGACAGAATGACCGGCAGAATCTTGCCATTACCGATGAGATTGAGCTTCGCCTCAAGCGAGAGTTTGGTCTTGCGCCAAACTCCGTAGAGGGCCGTCGTCAGGCCGAGTGGATTCTGATGGACTATGTGGACTTCATCGTCCACGTCTTCTCGGCTGAGAAGCGAGCCTTCTATGGACTGGAGCGTCTTCGCAAGTCCGCCACCGTGCTCAGCCTGGCGGACCTGAATACGAAGATACGAGCCGCCATCGCCTCCGGGCGCAAAAGGACTCCAGCCACTGCCAAAAAGATCACGGTGGCGAAGGGAGCCTCGGCAGCATCAGTGAGGAAAGCAGTGGCCAGGAAGGTCGCCAGCGCGAAGACTGCGGCAAAGAAGGCGTTGGCAAAGAAGGCCGGAAAGACAAGGAAGCGGGCTGACACGAAGGGCGTGAAGTAGCGAGGAGGCTCTTCCGTCCCGCCCTCTGCGTGGTCATCCTTGAGCTTCGTTTGGCCTCAACAGCGGCCTCCCGCCCGTGTGGAGGCACCCCCAACCATGAATGGAACGCTCTTTCTGATCTCGTCTCGTCGGTCCGGTCAAGGTTCTGGTCCCGGCTCCGGATCCAGCAGCCCGGCGGCGAAGCTTTTGCATCTCTATCTGAATCGGGCAAGCCGCTATATGCGCTGGAACCTTCAAGTCTTCCTATCAGAGGCGGACGCCCTGGAGTTCGCCGGCAGGCTGAAGGGGCGAACCCGGCCTGCACTGCTGCTGACCGATAGCCACGGTCAGGCGCTCAGCTCGGAGGAGTTTGCCTCCGCCGTCGGATCTTTGCAGGACTCCGGCATCCAGCAGCTTCTTCTCGGAATCGGTCCGGCGGACGGCTGGTCTGCCGCGGCCCGGGAACGAGCGGACCGCATCATCTCCTTTGGGTGCATCACGCTGCCGCATGAGCTGGCGGCCGTGGTGGCCGCCGAGCAGATCTACCGGGCGCTGACCATCCGCGCCGGCCACCCCTACCATGATGGACACTGATTCGGTGGGGGAGCAGAGCATCCTCCAGCTCGAACGAAGCGACTTCATCCAGCATCAGCATCGGCGCGCTTGAGCGGGTCGCCGGCTCCGCGCAGAGGCAACTCGTGGGCAAACGCCTTCCCCGAAGCCAATGCCTCAGGTTCTGCGGTAGGCTTATGGCTATGGCGCAGGAGTCGGCTGAGGGCTCGCGGAAGGGCCTCATCCTCATCAATACCGGTGCAGGCAAGGGCAAGACGACAGCGGCGCTGGGGACGGCGCTCCGCGCCGCCGGCAACGGATTGCGGGTGCTGGTCCTGCAGTTCCTCAAAGGCTCCTGGCACTACGGAGAGCTGGAGTCCGCCGCAGCGTTGCATGCGCTGGAGGGCTTTACCTACGAGCTGCGCAAACTGGGACGCGGCTTCGTAAAGGTCGGCGGAGCCGAGGCCGATCCCGAGGATCTGCGCATGGTCGAGGAGGGATGGGCTCAGGCGGAGGCCGCCATCCTCTCCGGGGAGTGGGACCTGATCGTGCTCGATGAGATCAACTACGTGATCGGCTATAAGATGCTGGCCCCCGAGCGGGTGGCCGACGTCCTGCGGCGCAAGCCGGAGATGCTGCACGTGATCCTCACCGGCAGAAACGCTCATCCGCTGCTGGTGGAGCTGGCCGACACGGTCACCGAGATGCGCGAGATAAAACACGCCTACCAGAAGGGCATCCTCGCGCAAAGAGGAATTGAGTTTTAGCGAGACTCCCCGGGCGGATACTCTTCGATCGTCGATGGACCCCACCCAAGTCCAGCAGAAAGGCGCCCCGCGTGGGGCGCCTTTCTGGTTGAGTCATGCTTTTCAGAGTTCCCTAGAACAGGATGCGGCCCTCAAACGTCATATTGCGTACGCCGGTGCCGGTACCGATGTTGCTGCCGGAAGCCGCTGCGTTGAAGTAGTAGTTGTTGAAGTTTGAAGTGCTGTTCGTGTAGTCTCCCTCGAAGTTCCCGGGGGTCCCATAGAAGGAGCGGTTGAGGACGTCGTAGGCGTCTACCTGCAGACGGAAGTTCACCCGATCAGTGATCTTGGTGGTCTTGTAGACGCTGAAGTCCACGTTGTTCCAGGTGTCGCCGCGCAGAATATTGCGACCGCTGCCGGGATAGGGATTCCCCATGATATTTGCAGCCAACTGATTGTTGGTGATAAAGCGAACCTGCGCGGGCGTGATCGGATTTCCACTGGCATAGTCCACCAACTCCGGCGCCGAGTAGGTGGCTACCCCGGCGGCATTCACGGCGGTCGTCGTGTCCGTGTAGATCCCGAGGCTGTCCGCGGGCGCCTTGGGATTGGAGAGGATCGGGCGAGCCACATCGAAGCCGACGAAGGATCCGTTGAATACTGGGTCGCTGTAGGAGAGGTAGGTCCTGGGATCGCCCGGGTTGGTTGCTGGGAGAGCGCCCGAGCCGGGTGTATTGGCCCAGGGCGACGAGCTCGTCGTCGCCTCATAATCCGTGTAGGGCTGGCCGCTGTTGTACAACCAGATGGTGTTGGCCTGCCAGCCGTTCACCAGCCGGTCCAACAGGTCGTGTCCGGTATGAAAGGTCGGAAGCGAGTAGATGAAGCTGATGCTGGCGACGTTGGGGAAGTCGTTGCCACTCACCGCCCTCTCCCCCAGATTCGTATTGAGTGGATTCTGGGCGAAGGCGGAAGTGTTGCCGCCGCCTGCGGTCGAATAAATCTCGCTGGTGTTGTCCATCGTCTTACTGAAGGTGTAGGCGAAGGTTGCGGTGATGTTGTGATAGTTGCGGGTGGTCAGGCTGGCCTCAAAGGCGTTATATAGCGACCAAGCCGTGTTGGCTACTTCGTCGACGGCGGTAGTGCCGCAGTGAAGATGGCCGATATCGGCGCCGCCCGGCAGCGTGCTATCCGCAGCCGAACACAAGCTGTTCGGATTCACCACGTTGGGGAAGTTGGCCGCCACCGCAGCCAGATCCGCATTGGCGTTGAGAGACTGAAAGTTTTCTGAGGTGTGGTTGCCGGTGTAGCGGACCTCCAGAACATTACCGCCATTGAGCTGGTACTCCACCCCCAGGGTGTACGTCTGGCTTCTGGGGTTGCGGAAGTTGTTGGCAACAAGCGTCTCATTGTCGATGCCGGGGTTGCCGCCGGTGGGAACCAGCGGCGCATCCTGCTTCTGCACGGTGTTGAAGGTGGCTCCGCCGGTGGGCTCGCAAGCCACGGTGCCCGCGCAGTTGACGGTGGCAAGGTTGACCAAGGGGGCGGAGGTAGCTACGTTCAAGTTGATGTTGTAGAACGCCGGATCTGCATTGATCGCGTAGCCGCCACGCACCACGATGTTCCGATCGAAGGCCGGGTTGAACGCGAAGCCGATGCGCGGCTCAATGTTCTTGTAGTAATCGGGAATGTTCGGCAAAGTCGTCTCAGAGAGCGGCAGGCTCGTGCTCCAGTTGGGATTTGGGCCGGTCTGGTTGGCAACGCTCTCGCGGTGCAGCAGATTGATCGCCTGCTGGAAGAACTCGTAGCGCAGGCCAAGGTTCAGCGTCAGAGATTCGGAGAGCTTCCAGTCATCCTGGAAGTACAGAGCGAAGTCGTCCTCTTTGAAGGGGATCACCGGGTTCCCGACCGCCAGGCTGAGGGTGCAAATGAAGCTGGTCCCGGACGCGCAGTCTCCCCCGATGAAGTGATTCATCGTGTCGTAGCCGAAGGCGCCAGAGGAGTCGGGAAGGAAGGTGTTCGGCGAGTTGGTGTAGTCAAACTCACCGCCGAAGGTGATAGCGTGGTTACCGATGTTCCAGGTGGCGTTGTCTTGCACCTGGCCGGCCTTGACGATGCGGCCCTGGGGCAGGTTGGAGGCAAAGCCCAGAGTCCCGATCTCTCCGGTTCCCGGAGAGATGTTGGTGATAGAGATCTGGGACGGGCAGTCACCGAATGCGGTGATGCTGCAGGTGAAACCGTCGGCATTGAAGGCCAGCGTCGTCTGCTGGAAGCTGTAGCGTAGCTGATCTACCCAGTGGGGCCCAAAGATGTGGGTCTCGTCGGCGCCGACGGACTGGGCGACGTCAGTCACGAGATAGGAGCCTCCGGCGGCCTCAACGAACGCCGGGACGAAAGGCTCATACTGGTAGAAGTAACGCAGGAACATGTGATCCTTGGAGGTGGGATCCCAATCCAGGCGTCCCAGGTCCTCCTGATCGGTGTCGTGAGTCGGAATCTGGCGGCCGTATTGGGCAAAAGGAACGGATGTGGAAACGCCCGTGGCGGAGTTGGTGACGGTGTAGTTGGTTACCGCTCCCAGTTGACGAGGATTTCCCGCGCTGACCGCGTACGGGCTGACCTGCTGGAGGATGGCCATGCCATTGTTGTTCGGGAACAGGCTCGCCAGCGCCGTCAGGCCGGCCGTTGTCGGGAAGACATCCTGGCCGCTGGGCGTCAGCGCCCCATACTCATAGAAGTGATTGAAGTAGGTGGATCCAAAGCCGAAGAGCTTGTCCTTCAAGATCGGCCCGCCCAGCGTGGCGCCCCACCAGTTGCTGGTATATCGGGGCACGACGGTCGGCAAGCAGCCCGTGGTCGCCGGGTTTTCGCCGGGCGTACAGAAGCCAAACTGCGGCCCCTTCGAAACGCCAGTCTCATGCGAGCTGGTGAAGTCGCCCGAGTACTTATATAACGCCGATCCATGCCAGGAGTTGGTGCCGGACTTGGTGATGTAGTTGACGATCGAGCCCATGTTGCGCCCATAGGCAGCGCTGAAGTTGTCGGTGATCACCTGAACTTCGGCAAGAGCTTCGTCGTTGCTGAAGAAGACCTGAGGGCCAGTGACTGAATTGTCGTTGTTCGACTGACCATCCAGCTCGAAGTTGTTGGAGCGGCCACGCTGGCCGTTCACGGAAAGACCGGCGCCGTTGGTGTTCGAGAAGGTATCCGCGTGCGTATTCACCACGCCGGGGATCAGCAGGGCCAGTTCGTCAAATCCACCCGAGCTGCCCACCGGCAGATCGGTCAACTGTTCCTTGTCGAAGGTGGTGGTCACCTGGGACTGGGTGGTCTCCAGAATGTTGGCAGCGGCCGTAACCTCGACCACCTGTTGCGTCTCTCCGGTGCTGAGCGCCTGCACCCCAATGGAAGAGGCTCGGTTGCCCTCCACATCCACGTTCTTTAGCGTCTTGGTGGCAAACCCCTTGGCGTCAATGACCACCGTATAGGTCCCGATCGGCATATACCGGAAGAAGAAGGAACCATCCTTCAGAGCAACCGTACTGGTGGTCACTCCTGTCGAGACGCGCGTCGCGCTGACCTTGGCTCCAGGCAGCAAAGCGCCTGTGGAGTCGGTGACGGTCCCGGTGATGGTTCCCGTGATAATGCCCTGAGCATGGGCCACGCCTTGGACAAGGGGTGAGGCCAACAGGAAAACGACGGCGGCGGCCAGGACCAGACTACCAAAACGGCTGAGACGCATACGGAACTTCCTCCGGCGAAGCGCGCTAAGGTGAATCACTCAGTGGTTCCCATGTGGTCGATGGATCGATCAGTACATCGAACGGCAACAGGGAAGAAACAGCAAAAGGTAAAGAAACAAAGTGTTGCGCTGGTTACATGCACGTGAATTTCCATAACCGAGATCCCCGGATGCTTCCGAGATCTACTGGATTTCCCTGTACTTAGGCGCCGCTCTTTGCTGCGCTTACGTGTTCCGGGTGAATAAACCCTATGAAAAGATCACACAGGATGGGAATATTCTATGGAAAATGGTATTCGTAGAAGCCTTACGTTTCGTCGTTTCTTCGTCTAGTTCCGCGCTCCGCGAGAGCCGCTACGTGGAAGACTTCGCTTCCGCGCCTGGCAGCCGGGGCCGCCAGCTCTCCTCCGCCGACCCCGGCTCCCGCTCTGTCTCCACAGGATGACGAGACAAGATGAGTGTCCCGAAGTAGCTATCGAAAGGCCGGCAGGCGAGGGATCGAGCGGGAGAACCAGGAGGTTGAGGAGGGTCAAAGATTTAAGATGGATCGGAGAGAAGGAGGACGAGACAAAGAATCGGGAGGGCAAGGAACAAGGTAGAGCCTAGATGGCAAAAGGATAAGGCGGGCTCCATGAACGAGAAGATAGAGCAAGTTGCATGGAGAGTTACATAGAAAGGAAGATGGGCAAGTTCTCAGGCTCTACGGAGAAGAAGGCCGAGCTGGTTCCATCAGGAGGAGAGGCGAGGTGGTCCACCGAGAGAGGATGGCCAGGCCCAACAGGAGCGAAAGAATGTCGAGGGGCAACAGACGAAGATGAAGAGTCTCCCGCCAGAGGCAACGGTGGATACAATCGTGGCGATCTCGACTCCACCCGGCCGCGGCGGCATCGGAGTCGTGCGCCTGGCCGGGCCGGCCGCTCTCGCAGTCGCCCAGCGCCTGCTGCGGCTGGCTCGGCCTCTCGAGCACGCCCGGGTTCAGCGGGCCGAGGTGCTCGACTCGGGCCATCCAGGTCTGGAATCTCCAGCCCTGCGGGACCCAGATCCGCGCGACCCCGACCCCTCGCCTCCGCATGCAGCCTGTCCGGTCGTCACCGCTCGCGTCCTCGACCAGGCTCTGGTAAGCCTCTTCCAGGCACCGCACTCCTACACCGGCGACACCGTCGTGGAGATCGCCGCGCACGGTTCGCCCGTAGTGCTCTCGGCGCTGCTGCGAGGAGCCCTGGATGCCGGCGCAGCCCTGGGAGCCGCCGTGCGGCTGGCCCAGCCCGGGGAGTTTACCCGCCGCGCCTTCCTGGCCGGGAAGATGGACCTGACTCAGGCCGAGGCCGTACATGACCTGATTGCCGCGCAGACGTTGGACCAGGCGCGAGTGGCTGCGCAGCAGATGGGCGGAGCGATTGCGCATCGGGTGACGCCGCCCAAGGGCGAGTTGCTGCACCTGATTGCGCTGCTGGAGGCGGGGATGGACTTTGCCTCCGGGGAGTTGGACGATGTGGAGACCGTTCCGCCAGCGCAGATCGAGGCTGGGATCAGGAGCGTGGAAGGGCCTCTGCAGGAGTTGGAGAGAAGCTTTCGGCGCGGTCAACTGATGCGGGATGGGGCGGCGATTGCGCTGATCGGGCCGCCCAACGCCGGCAAGAGCTCTCTGTTCAACCGCCTGCTGGAGCGGGAGCGGGCCATTGTGACGCCGCTGCCGGGGACGACGCGGGACACGGTGGAGGAGTCGCTGGCGCTGGGAGGGATTCCGCTGCGGTTGATTGACACGGCGGGAGTGCGTGGAGGCTCGAGCGTAGCGGAGGCCGCGGGAGTTGACCTGGCCGAGCAGCATGGGATGCTGCGCTCTCGCCAGGCGATGGCGGATGCGGACCTGGTGCTGCTCATCCATGATGCAAGCCAGGAGTGGACAGAGGCAGAGCGCGAGATAGCTGCGGCGTTGGGGGCGCGGTTGGGAGCCGGGTTTGACGCTCCGCCGGAGCAGAGCGGCGAAGGGGTTGATGCGGAGACGGCAGAAGCGCGGAGAGCGGAGACGGGCATGGTGCGGCCACATCTGGTGGTGTACAACAAGGTGGATCTACTGGCAGTCGGCGCCTTGCGGCCGGCGGAGGGAATCTTCACCAGCGCATTGACCGGGGATGGGATCGAAGGGCTGCGGGCCGCGATTCTGGAGCAACTGGGTGCGGGCGGAGGGCTGGCCGAGAGCGGCGCGCTGAATACGCTGCGGCAACAGGAGGCGGCGCGAGCGGCGCTGGCAGCGCTGGCGGACGCAAAGACGGCTAACGCGAGCGGGTTGCCGCATGAGGTGATCCTGATGGATCTGCACCGCGCCCTGGCGGCGCTGGATTCGTTGACCGGCGCCACCACGCCGGACGATATCCTGGAGCGCATCTTCGCGATCTTCTGCATTGGAAAATAATCGGGCGGCCGGGCGCCGACTCTACAGGCCGCGCAGCCTCCTGCTTGAGCTCCGGCGCAGACCATCCCCGGTTTGAGTTCGTCCTGGTCGCTTCCCTTGCGCATGAAAGCAGCTCACTATGAGATACGTTCTGCGCGGGGGATATGTTCTGCGGAATACGTTTTGCGCGGGCAAGGGGATCAGTTCCGGGCCGATCGAAGTTTGCGGGGTGCGGCTTCCTGCTTCTTGTTTGCCTTCTTCTTCGCTTTCGTCTCTGCCATCAGCAGGGATGGCGCGGTGGGCTTTGGCTTGGTCTTTACGGCTTTTTTCGCCGCAGCTTTTATCGCCGCAGTTGTTTTGGCCATAGCTTTTTTCGTCACGGCTTTTTTGACCACAGCTGTTCCGGCCAGCCTGGGGGGTGCGGCGGTCGGCTGGGGTTCGGTTTTGCGCGTTTGCGGAGTTTTGCGTGTTTGTGGGAGTGGCGCGGCCTGGGCCGACGCGCCCGGGTTTTGCTGAAGGCGTGGAGTTGGCCGGCGGGGTGGCGTCAGCCATGTCCAGCCCAAAGAGCTTGGAGAGATCCTCGCCGGGTTGCGGAGCTTGAGAAACTGCTGCACTCCGCAATGCGCCTCTTTCAGCTCCAGCCGCAGGGCCTGGTCCGTCTCCCGCCACAGGGCGCGCAGGACTTGCGCGGTGAGATATTCCGCCCCGGTGATGGGAGGCGCGGACATGGCCAGCCACTCCAACTCCGCATCGGGCGGTGGTGGCACTGCCGCCACCGTCAGTGGTTCGGGCGCGGCTTTTGGTTCAGGCGCGACCGCGGAGAGATCGGGGTGCGTGCAAAGCGCGGTGACATAGCGGGCGGCAAACTCGCGCCAGTAGGAGAAGACGGCCGGCAGGGCTGTACCGACTTCGCCGGCGCCCAGTTGCAGCAGTCCGTGGCCCGCGCCGCGCGCAAAGGCTGCCTGCAGGCGCTGCGCTTCCTCCGCGTCGAGCGGAAGGGCGTCATCCTCCTGTGCCAGCGAGAGGCGCCCATGGGGAGTGAGAACGCGAGCGAACGCCGACGGAGGCAGCATACACCTGCATTATCCACAAGATGATGTACGAGGCTATTCGATATCCACTGGAAATCCTGGCTTGAAAGACCTGGGGGTTCGAAGTTCACCGCTTCGCAAGCTGACTCTCAGGAGCGATCCGAAAGGCGAGCCCTGCAGAGGAGACGACACGTCGCAACGCGCGCAGGATTTGGCCGGATGCTATGCTGCGCGTATGCCCTTCCCGGTTGAATTGCAGGACAATCTCGCCGTGCAGCTTATGCCTGCCGGGAGCGATCCTGCGCGTGCGGCGCTCGAAGACATGGCGGTGGAGGCGTACCGTGCCCGCCGGCTCAGCGAGCAGCAGTTGGCTACCGTTCCAGGGATGGATCGGTACGAATTGGCTGGTTTTCTCAAAAAGCGCGAAGTGTGGCTTGACTATACGGCAGATGATCTTCGGCGTGAAGTGGAAGTTGGCGAAAGGCTCTGGCGCAGGTGCCAGGAAGAACTGACTGCCTCAGGTCAGTAGCATCTTCTATGAGAGTGATCGCCGACCCTGGCCGCTTGCGGTACCTGATTGTCATCGGGCAGGTTGACCCGCTGCCGGTTCTCTATGGAAGCATCGTTCTGCCGCCAGGCGTGATCGATGAACTGACGCAGATGAAGGCGCCGGGGAGCCGCGGGACGCAGGGAAGAAGAACTGGCGGTTGCGCCACAGCTTGCTTGAGAGGTTCTTTTCTATGCTGATCGAACAACAGATCGCCGAGCGGCGAGAGAGAGCCGTGGCTACGCCACTCAAGGTGCTGAAGCGGCCAGTCGGCGGGCCTTATGGGGATTACAGCATCCAGTCCGGAAGCGGGCGGAGCTACCGGATAGCGATTCGCGGCCTGAGTCTGTTTGAGAATTACTGCTCCTGCCCGGACTTCGCCCTGAATACGCTGGGCACCTGCAAGCATATCGAGGCGCTTCTGCTGCAACTGCGGAAGCGTCACCGGCGGACGCTGGAGACGGCGAAGTACAAGCGCACGCGCGCCTCCATCTCCCTGCAGTACGGCGACACCGTGGAAGTGCGGCTGCGCCTGCCGGCAACGCCCTCCCCAACGTTGCGCAGGATCGCCAAGGAGTTCTTTGACGCCAACGGGACGCTGCGGAGCGAAGATTACCCACGCTTTGCCGAGGTGCTGGAGGCGCTGCGCAACGCCGACGGCGATGCCGTGGTGTACAGCGATGTTCTGGAGTACGTTGGCTGGGAGAACGAGCTGCTGGAGGGCCTGCAGTGGGAGGAAGAGCTGCTCGCCCGGCTGAATCGTGGAAGGGATCCGACGGCAGGCCTTTTGAAGACCACGCTTTTGCCCTACCAGGCCCGCGGGGCCATCTTTGCAGCCTGCCGCGGGTGGGTGGTGCGGGCCGATGACATGGGCCTGGGCAAGACGGTGCAGGCGCTGGCGATGACCGAGCTGTTGAGCCGGCGGCGCGGCATCGAGCGGGTGCTGGTGGTTGCTCCGGCATCGGTGAAGTATCAGTGGAAGACTGAGATTGAGCGCTTCACCGGCCGCTCTGCGCAGGTGATAGACGGCTATTTGCCGCGCCGCAAGACGATGTATGCCGCTCCGGCGTTCTTCAATCTGACCAGTTATGAGCTGGTACTGAAGGATATCCGCTCCATGCAGGAGTTGCGGCCGGACCTGATCATCCTGGACGAGGCGCAGCGAATCCGGAACTGGACGACGGCGACGGCGCGCACCATCAAGCAGCTGAAGAGCCGCTATGCCCTGGTGCTGACCGGAACGCCGCTGGAGAACAAGCTGGAGGAGCTGTTTTCCGTGGTGGAGTTTGTGGATGGGCGCAGGCTGGGGCCGGCGTTCCGCTTTCTGGACGAGCATCGCATGATGGGCGAAAAGGGCCGGCTGATCGGCTATCGTGGCCTGGACCGCATCCACGAGCAGCTTGCTCCCATCCTGCTGCGGCGCACGCGCCCGGAGGTGCTGAAGGAGCTGCCGGAGCGGACAGACAAGGTGTTCCGCGTGCCGCTCACCAGCCGGCAGGCGGAGCCGTACTACGAGCAGAGCGACATTCTTGCCGCGCTGATGCGCCGATGGGAGAAGCAGGGCTGGCTCTCTGAGCTCGATCAGAAGCGCATCCTGTGCTGCATTCAGAACATGCGGATGTTGTGCAACTCAACCTTCCTGTTCGACAAGAAGACGCATCACTCGCCCAAGCTCCAGGAGTTCCGCTAGATCATCACCGATCTGGTGGTGGAAGAGGGGCGCAAGGCGGTGGTGTTCAGCGAGTTTGAGCGGATGACCTATCTTGCGGGCGAGGAGTTGCGCAAGCTGGGCATTGGGTTTGTGTCCCTACACGGCGGCGTGCCGTCACGGAAGCGTGGCGCGTTGATGGAGGAGTTTCGCAAGGACCCGGCGTGCAAGGTCTTTCTTTCAACCGATGCGGGGGGAGTGGGGCTGAACCTGCAATCCGCCTCCGTGGTGGTGAACTTTGAGCCGCCCTGGAACCCGGCGCGTCTGGAACAACGGATCGGACGGGTTCATCGGCTGGGCCAGTCGCGGCCGGTGCATGTGATCCACATGCGGACGGAGGAGAGCATTGAAGAGCGGGTGTGGGAGACGCTGCAGCTTCAGCGATCGCTGTTTGCAGGCGTGTTCGATTCGCCCACCGGCGAGGTGAGCTTTGAGAAGCTGGGCCGGAAGAAGGTGTTGCAGGCGGTGAAGGAGATCTTGGCCGAACAGCCGGGCAGGCCAAAGCCGGTGGTGGAGCATGCTCCGCCGCTGCCGCTGGTGGTGATGGCGGCGCAGGCGGGTGCTGCGGCAGAGGGTTCCAGGGAGGCGGGTGCGGAAGGGGTCGGAAACTGATAGGGCAACGGGTCTGGAAGCTGCTGGGGCTGGAAGCTGACGGCGCGAAAGGGCCGGAAGTTGCGGGCGCTGGGCCGGCGACCACGCCTGCTGCAGCGACCCCGCCTGCGCCGGGAAGCCACGGCATTGGGTTGGCGGCGGCAGCGTTTCTGGAGGCGGGACTGAAGCTGATCGAGTCGATGGCAGGGAACGCGGGCGACGGAAGGGCTGACGCACCTCCGAGGAGGTTGGATCACACGCTCTCCGGACTGTTTACGCGAGATGCTCGGACAGGCGCACCGGCCCTGACGATTCCTTTGCCTGAGTCGGTGAACGAGGAGCGGATTGCGGGAGCCGTCTCCGCGTTGCTGAGTGTATTCAGAAAGGCGGGGACAGCGGTTGGAGGGGAGAGCCGGAGCTGATGGTGGGACCGTGGAGACGCATCTTCCCTGCACGAGAATCTGCCAGCTCGCGGCGTGCCCTTGGAGAATCTGAGGGACGAGCGCGGTACCGTTGGGGGGCAGAATGTGCGCGTGGAGGGCAGGTTGCCTTCATGTGGCCGACCGCTTCACATCGCAAAGCCGAGTACCGGGTTTGGGGGGAGGGTCAGAATCGGGCCGGAGCAAGAGCGGAGGTCGGGGCGAGAAGTTCACGCGACTTCCGGTCGCTCCTCGCTCGGGGCAATCCGACGCCCGCCCGCGGAACTCCCGCCTGGGTTACGGCGAGTGGTCCCGCGTCTTCTGCATCCGCCTGCCGGAGTGGCGAGGGTCTCTCTCCGCTTCCCTGCGCGGGATGCTTTATCCTATACAACTGCAGACGGCGGATGCGACCATCGGGTTCGTAGGCGCAAATTCCGCTGGCGGCAGCGAGAAGATAGCACCAACGGCTCCTCGATCCGGTCCGAGATAAGCCTTTATGCCTGACAGGCCGATTGTGTCATCTGCAACTACGAGGCGCGTAAGAATGAGGGGAAATGACGATCGGGTGTTTGTTCACGAACTCGCCGAGGTGGCTACCGATTCGATCGGCGAGGGCACTAGAATCTGGCAGTTTGTCGTGGTGCTTGCTGGGGCAAAGATCGGAGCAGAATGCAATGTCTGTTCCCATGTTTTGATCGAAAATGACGTTGTGATCGGAGATCGGGTCACAGTCAAGAGCGGTGTCCAGCTATGGGATGGCCTTCGCGTTGGAGACGATGTCTTTATTGGCCCCAATGCAACTTTTACAAATGATCTTTTCCCAAGAAGTAAAAGGTATCCTGAGAAGTTCTTGCAGACTACGATTGAAAACGGCGCTTCCATTGGAGCGGGCGCGGTCATTTTGCCAGGGCTCACCATCGGTTCAGGCAGCTTGGTTGCTGCTGGCTCGGTGGTGACCAAAGATGTGGCTCCAAAGAGTTTGGTGGTGGGTAACCCAGCCAGACACGTCCGATTCGTCGAAGAGTAGATTTTGACAATGACTATCGATCTTTGCAAAATCGTCGAGCTGCCGAAGATCTCCGACCCACGGGGGAATTTGACTTTTATTGAGGGGGGGGAAACCATATCCCCTTTGATATTCAGCGTGTCTACTATCTGTATGACGTGCCAGGGGGTGCGGAACGTGGTGGCCACGCGCATAAGGGGCTGCAGCAGCTCGTCATTGCCATGTCTGGCAGTTTTGATGTGGTGTTGGACGACGGGAAGAACAAGAAGCGCGTTCATCTGAACCGGTCCTATTATGGCCTGTATATTTGCCCGATGATTTGGAGGGAGTTGGACAATTTCTCTTCCGGTTCCGTGTGCATGGTGCTGGCTTCCAACAAATACGATGAGGCCGATTATTATCGCGATTATGCTGATTTCATGAACGCACGGAGCCAAGGATGAATGCCCCTTTCTGGATGTAGGTGCGGCCTATCGCGAGGTTCAGGCTGAGATTGAGTCGGCGGTGATTGCGTCCTTTCGCTCGGGCTGGTACATCGGCGGGCAGGATGTGGAAGCCTTCGAGGAGGAGTTTGCGGCCTATACGGATACCAGGTATTGCGTGGGCGTTGCCAACGGCCTGGATGCGTTGCGTCTGGCGCTGCTCGCCTTGGGGGTTGGCGCTGGGGACGAGGTGATTGTCCCGTCGAACACCTATATCGCTACCTGGCTGGCGGTGAGCCAGTGTGGCGCGGTCCCGGTTCCGGTAGAGCCGGTGTCGGCTACCTACAACATTGATCCCAGCAGGATTGAGGCAGCCATCACGCCGCGCACCAAGGTGATCCTGCCAGTGCATTTATATGGGCAGCCGGCGGATCTTGATCCCATTCTGGCCTTGGCTCGCAAGCATGGCTTACGCGTTTTGGAAGATGCTGCGCAAGCGCATGGGGCCCGTTACAAAGGGAAGACGGATCGGCGGGCACGGCGATTTAGTGGCGTGGAGCTTCTATCCGACGAAAAATCTGGGAGCTCTGGGAGATGCGGGCGCCGTAACGACGAACGACCCGGAGCTGGCCGACCGCATCCGTCGGCTGCGCAACTATGGTTCGCGGGCGAAGTATGTGAATGAAGTGCAGGGCTACAACAGCAGATTGGATCCTGCGCAGGCGGCTGCTCTACGCGTCAAGCTGAGGAGGCTTGACGGTTGGAATGGCCGACGGTCGAGGATTGCCGCCCGTTATCATGCGGGACTTGCCGGGTCGGGGCTGCTTCTCCCGGCCGTGCCCGCATGGGCGGAGCCGGTGTGGCATGTCTATGTGGTTCAACATCCGCGGCGGGATTCGCTGCAAAAGCAGCTGTCCGGGGCGGGCATTGGCACCTTGATTCACTATCCCATTCCGCCGCACCTGCAGCAGGCGTATGCGCATGCTGGATTTGCGGCCAGACAATTTCCCATTGCGGAGCGAATGGCGAGCCAACTACTGAGCCTTCCCATGGGTCCGCAATTGGACGACCGTGGAGTGGAGGCAGTGCTGGCTGCGCTGAAGACGACCGCACGAATGCTCGCGGCGCAAGAATGACGGAGACCTCCGCCTCCTACCGGCGTATTCTGAAGAGCTCTTCCATTATTGGCGGAGCCTCCTTCCTCAACATCGCGATTGGATTGCTGCGCACCAAGGTGCTTGCGGTCCTGCTTGGTCCGACGGGTGTGGGACTGGTCAGCTTGTATCGGGGTCTTCTGACGACTACGTCCACCGTGGCGACCTTGGGGCTGGACACGGTAGGTGCCCGGCAGATTGCGGAGGCTGACGCCAAGGAGGATGCACGCGCGCTCGCCATAGCGCGACGCGCCATGTTTTGGGCTGCGCTTGTGCTTGGGAGCGCGGGCACGATGGCGGTGTGGATCCTTCGTCGCCGGTTGGCGGAGTGGGTACTTGGCGGTGCTGCGCACGCGGACGCTGTCGGCGGGCTTGCGCTGGGTGTGGCGCTTACCGGGGTTGGAGCGTCTCAGGGCGCGCTGATCCAGGGCATGCGGCGCATTGCAGACATTGCACGCATCACGATTTATGGTGCGGCCTCGAATACTGTTGTCGGCGTTGCGCTGATCTGGCGGCGGGGCCAGGCGGGCCTGGTGTCTTATGTTCTTGTTACTCCGGTCGCGGTCTTTTTGCTAGGCCGCTGGTATGTTTCAGGGCTGCCGAAGCCAGGGACCTACCCGATCTCATTTTCTGAGATGACGCATCAGTGG
>JAJYZE010000299.1 GCA_021800195.1 Acidobacteriota bacterium | reverse complement strand
TCGGAACCATAGGGCGCACTCGGTTGCATCCCTCCGGCGGCCGGGGCGCAGCGGCGAGGCCGTCCGTTGGATTGGCGCTGCCGCCAGGAATTCCCGAGACCTTTGGCTAGATTTTTCTTTTGCCCTATCTCTGGACCCGCTGACATAAATCTCGTAGAATCAGAGTTGCAGAGGAGTGGCTGCACTGCGATACCCAGCTCTTGAGGAGTCGGAGAAGCGCATCAGCTTCCGGTCTGCATCCCATTTTCCCGCTTAAGCCTTCATTCCTGCCTGGTTTTGGTTGCCTGGCACAAGACGGTAATCCCGGGCAAAAAGAAAAGAGTCTCGCATCATGGCAAACCACGTTTCATCGCTCAAGCGCGCCCGCCAAACCCTTACCCGGACAGCCGTCAACCGGGCTAACCGCTCGAAGCTCCGCAGCGCTCTCCGTTTCATGCGCGAGGCCCTCGCCGCAGGCGACAAAAGTACGCTGACGACGGCCTACCGCTCGACCGTTTCGATTCTGGACAAAAGCGTCCAGAAGGGTGTTCTGCACAAGAACACCGCAAATCGCTATAAGGCCCGCCTCAACGCCAGGGTCAAGGCGATTGTCACCAAGGCCGCCTGAGCCCTCCTGAAATCTCCACAACCCACCAGGCCAGCCGCGCGCTGGCCTCTTCTTTGTGGACGGCGCTCTGTGCTACGGTTGACGCGGAACCTCCTCGGTCCGGCGCGCGTACACTACTTCTGTCGAGCTGTCCTGTGCCCTGGACACTGTTTTCTCCGTCGCCCCTCATATAGATCGCTCCGGTTTCACGGGTGAAAGAACCAATCCACATCAATCTACTTGGAGACCTTTCAATGAATGTGTTTCGTACGCACAATCCCGCCCTGCCGTGCGGCAAGGCCATTCGCTGTCTGCTCAACCTGACTCGCTTCGCTGCTGTCCTTGCGATCCTCACGCTGCCCCTCGCCGGGACGGCACAGTCCTCTGCCGCAGCATCGCAGCCCAGCAGTTCGGCGGCTCCCCGCAAATCTGCCCGCAAGGCTTCTGCCGGCGATCAGCTTGCGCCGGCCTTCGATCTATCTTCCATGAACACCGCGGCCGATCCCTGCAACGACTTCTACAAATTTGCCTGCGGCAACTACGCTGCCCACCATCCCATCCCCTCTGATCAGCCTGCGGTCAATCAGTTTGAAACGCTGTACAACGTGACGACCCGAGAACTGAACGGGATCCTCAAGCGGTATGCCGCGGCTGGACCATCCCGCACCCCCAACCAGCAGAAGATAGGCGACTATTACGCAGCTTGCATGAACACCAGCCGCATCGACAGTCTCGGTCTCACCCCTTTGCAGCCTCTCCTGCATCAGATTGACGAGGTCACAAGACCCAATCTTCTCTCACTCGCCGGCCAACTGCATCGCATGGGCGTGAATATCTTCTTCGAGTTTGGCGAAGAGCAGGACTATAAAGACTCCAGCAAGCAGGTTGCCCTGGCCGATCAGGGCGGTCTTGGCCTGCCCGAGCGCGACTACTACACCCGCACCGGAGCCAAGGACAAGCAGGTCCGCGACGAATACGTCCAGTTCGTCGCCAAGATGCTCACGCTCGCCGGCGAAGCTCCGACTGAAGCCCAGAGCGAGGCCGAGCACATCCTGGCCTTTGAGACACGGCTTGCCGTCGCCTCGCTCACCGACACCCAGCGCCGCGACCCGGAGACGATCTACCATCCCCAATCCCTTACGACCTTTGAAGGTAGCGTTGCTCCTCTTAACTTCACTTCCTTCCTCACGGCCGATCAGGCACCCTCCATCACCTCCCTGGTGAACGCCAGTCCGGCATTCTTCCCGGCCATGGCAACCGCCATCCAACAGACGGACCTCGCCACCCTGCGGGCCTATATCCGCTTTCATCTTCTGAGTACCTTCGCCAGCGACCTGCCTCAGACCATCGATGCTGAAGACTTTCACTTTTACGGCACTGAACTGGAGGGTGTACCCACCGAGCGTCCTCGCTGGAAGCGCTGCACCTCAGCCGTAGACGGAGCCCTCGGCGAGGCGCTGGGCCAGGTCTATGTGGAGCACTACTTTGCCGGCGACAGCAAACAAAAGACGCTCCAGATGGTGCATGACATCGAAGCCGCCATGGATCAGGACATTGATACCCTGAGCTGGATGAGCCCCGCCACCAAACTCCGCGCCAAAGAGAAGCTTCGCGCCATCACGGACAAGATCGGTTATCCCGACAAGTGGCGGGACTACAGCAAGCTGCATATCTCGCCGACGGACGCGCTGGGCGACGCGGAGCGCGCCCGTGAATTTGAAAATGCCCGGGAACTGAACAAGATCGGCAAGCCCGTAGACAAGAACGAGTGGGACATGACTCCACCCACCATCAACGCCTATTACGACCCCAGCATGAACGACATCAACTTCCCCGCCGGTATCCTGCAGCCGCCGTTCTATGATCCCCACGCCGGCCTCGCCGTGAATTATGGTCATATTGGAGCGGTCATTGGCCATGAGCTCACCCATGGCTTCGACGATGAGGGCAGGAAGTTCGACGCCAACGGGAACCTCTCCAACTGGTGGACGGCGGCTGATCTCTCCGGCTTCGAGCAGCGCACTGGCTGTCTGGTTCATGAGTACGGAAGCTTCGTTGCCGTTCCCGGAGCTACCCCCAAGGATAACGTGATGGTCAACGGCAAGCTCACCCTGGGAGAGAACACAGCCGACAACGGGGGACTGGTGCTGGCCTTTATCGCCTATCTCAATCGCGCCCGCCAGGACGGCATCGACACGCAGAAAAAGGTGGATGGCTACACCGGTCCGCAGCGCTTCTATATCGCGTTCGCTCAGAACTGGTGTGAGAATGTCCGTCCTGCGGCGGTTCGCGAGCAGGTGCTTACCGATCCCCATTCACCCGCCCACTTCCGCGCCAACGGCGCCATCGTGAACCAGCCCGGCTTCGCCTCCGCCTTCGGATGCAAGAAGGGCTCGCCGATGGTTCCAGTCAGCAATTGCCGGGTCTGGTAACCGGGCGGGCGGCCGGGCATGCGCAGAGGTAGGCAAGAGCCCCTGCGCATGCCCGGCTCGTCCTTCTGAGCACCAAAGAGGCCGGAGGCGAGAATGGGACCTGTGTCCTCCTTCGGAAAGCATCGCGCTCTCGGCTTCCTGGCCGCATTTTTCGCCAGCTGCTTCTGGGGTCGCGGCTTCTTCCTGGGCAAGATCGCTCTGGGTGAGATGAACTTCGGCGCCATCGTCCTCTACCGATTCGTCTTTGCAACTCTTGGCCTTCTTCCCCTCCTGCTCGCTCACCGCCCGCGCTTCAACGCTGCCGAATGGGGGATGCTTCTGTTTGCGGCCCTGCTCGGGTTCCCCTCCAATTTCTCATCCAGCTCAAAGGCCTGTCGCTCACCACGGTCTCGCACGCTGCGCTTATGGTGGGCGCGATGCCGGTGATCCTCGCGGTCGGCGCTACACTTTTTGCCAGGGAACACCTCAGTGGCGTGGGCTGGGCCGCTCTGGCCGCCTCCACACTTGGCGCGGCTCTGGTCGTCCTCGGCGGATCTCATTCGCAGGTTTCCGCTGGCCCGTTTTCCCTGTCCGGAGCCGATCCCACGCTGGGCGGTGACCTTCTGGTGCTCCTCTCTCTTTATCGCCCTGTTCTGGATCCTCTTCAACAAGCGTCTTATGGAACAGCATAACCATGTGGCCGTAACCGCCTACGGAATAGTTGCGGGCACCCTGATGCTTCTCTTGCACGTGTCCCTGGCTTACGGAACTCCACCGTGGCACGGCGTCTCGTTCAAAGCCTGGGCCGCGCTGGCTGCCAGCGGCTTGCTTTGCACCGCCGCCACCACCCTGCTATGGAACTGGGGAATGACCCAGGTTCCGGCTTCGCAAGCCGGAGTTCTGCTCAATATGGAACCCTTGATCGGCTCTGTTGTGGGCGTCTTCATTCTCCACGAGCATCTGGGTTCTTTCGCCTGGTTGGAGCCTTGATTCTCTCTGCCGCCGTTACGCTCACCGTCTGGGCCAAGACGCCGGTGGCAGACCCCGCCATGGCCTGATCGGGCATTCCTCCCGCCGCGAAGGATTGCCTTCTTATTTCAGAAATGCCTTTCCGGATGGCGGCTGGGGTGGGGAGCGGA
>JAJYZE010000020.1 GCA_021800195.1 Acidobacteriota bacterium | reverse complement strand
TATCAGCTCCGCCCACTGCAGCGCCTCGGCGCCGCTCTCAGCCAGCCGCGAGGGAGGCGCCGCGCTCGAGTCAGGCGAAGGCAGGGACGGGGAGGCCACATCCTTAGCATACGGGCAACGGGCTGCACGGGTGGAATATCTGTCCGCAGAGGTTAAGGCACAAGGAACTCGGCTGGGGTGGCACAAACGCTCTGCGGCAGAGGGAACGAAGTTGCCGGAGTCCGCGTACCATCAGGCAGAGAAGGATGGTGGCCCTGCGCCGGAGTCCAAGTGGGCTGCTGAGCCGAAGCGACCAGGGGCCTGAAGGAGAAGCGCCGATGAACTGCTCAACCTGCGGGGACAGTCTATCGCCAGATGCCCGGTTCTGCCCGCGCTGCGGAACCAGGGCGGTGTGGGAAGGGCAAGCGGGCGGCGCTCTGGCTCAAGGCTGTAACTCTGCTCAAGGCTGTAACTCTGATCAAGGCTGCAATTCGTTTGATCGCGTCTCGCGCCATCTGCAGATGCTCAGCGTGCTGTGGCTGGTCTATGCAGGGCTGCGGCTGATCTCGGGATCCTTGGGCGTACTGGTGTTACGCGGGCTCTTCGCCGGACGTTTCCACAACACCTCGCTGGATCTGGGCTGGAGCCCATTTGGCTCGCTGTTGCTGGCCAGCCTGTGGCCGGTGGCTCTGGCTGCGGTGCTGCTGGGCGCCGGCACGAATCTGCTCACCGGTTATGCGCTGTTCAGCCGACGGCGTTGGGGCCGGGTGCTGGCCATCGTGTTTGGAGTGATGGTGTTGATCCATCCGCCGCTGGGCACGGCGCTGGGCATTTACACGTTGTGGGTGCTGGCGCCCCGGCTGAGCGGAGAGGAGTACGCAGCTTTGGCGGATGCGGCGGGCTGAGCTGGACTGACCGGCGATGGTGCGCAACGCACCGGGCCAGCGCTCGCAGGGCTGTGGCCGGAGCTCCGTAGAGCTGTGACCGGCGTTACGGAAGCGCCGCTGTCCGCGCCATAGAATGAGGGCATGAACTTTCCCGCTACCCGCCTCCGTCGTCTGCGCTCCTCGGCCGCCCTGAGGTCCCTGGTCCGAGAGACGCGCCTGGAACCCTCGGCGCTGATCTACCCCTTATTCCTCTGCGAAGGCTCTAGGGTGAGGCGCGAGATCAGCAGCATGCCGGGAGTCTTCAACCTCTCCATCGACGAGGCGCTGAAGGAGGTTGAGGCCTGCTCCGCGCTGGGCCTGGGCGGCCTGCTTCTCTTCGGCGTCCCGGCTGAGAAGGACGAGCAGGGCAGCGGGGCCTGGGCGGAAGACGGCATTGTGCAGCGCGGCCTGCGCGCCATCAAGAACACCTCGGCGGCCAAGTCGCTGGTGGTGATGGCCGACGTGTGTCTCTGTGAGTACACTTCCCATGGCCACTGCGGGGTGGTGAACCGGCAGGGCGAGAGCTTTGTGGTGGACAACGATCCCAGCGTGGCCCTGCTGGCGGCCACGGCGGTTTCGCTGGCCCAGGCCGGAGCGGATGTGGTGGCGCCCAGCGACATGATGGACGGACGAGTGGGAGCGATCCGCTCCGCCCTGGACGAGGCGGGCAAGACCCATACGCCGATCCTGAGCTACGCCTCCAAGTTCGCTTCAGCCTTCTACGGACCCTTCCGCGAGGCTGCCGCTTCGGCTCCGCAGTTTGGCGACCGCCGCACCTATCAGATGGACGGGGCCAACCTTCGCGAAGCCATGCGGGAGATCGAGCAGGACATCGCTGAGGGCGCGGATATGCTCCTGATGAAGCCCGCCATGCCTTATCTGGATGTGATCCGCGAGGCGCGCAGCCGCTTTGATCTGCCCATGGGGGCCTATCAGGTCTCCGGGGAGTACTCCATGCTGCACGCCGCCTTTCAGCGAGCATGGCTGGAGCCGGAGCGGGCGATGCTGGAGAGCCTGCTGAGCATCCGCCGCGCCGGAGCCGACTTCATCGTCACCTACTTCGCCAAGGACGCTGCCAAGCTGCTCTGAGAAGCCGGGACCGGAAGGACAGGAGTCGGCATCCGTGCAAAGCATTTGATCACCCTCGGGCGCCGCCGATTTCTGCCTCTTGGCCGCAGCGCCAAAAGGGCTTCGGCGTTTCCGCCCCCTTCCGACGCAGTATCGTAAACTAAGGCTTCCGGGGAGGTTGCAACACCGCGGGGAGAAGCCTTGCGCGGTCTGCGCCGGCCCGGATGAATGGAGTGCATCTTTTGACAGAGACTATCTATGATCTGGTGATCGTCGGCGGCGGTCCGGCCGGGTATACCTGCGCCATCCGCGCCGCGCAGCTTGGGCTCAAAGTGGCCCTGATCGAAAAGACCGGCAAGCTCGGCGGGACGTGCCTGCACTGGGGTTGCATCCCCACCAAGGCGATGCTCTTCTCCGCCGAGGTGTGGGACCATCTGAAGCACGCCGAGAGCTATGGCATCGACGGGGTGTCCGCCCCCCGCTTGAACTGGGAGAACCTGCTCAAGCGAAAGAACGAGATTGTGACCCAGCACACCAAGGGCCTGGACTTCTTGATGAAGAAAAACAAGATCACCGTGGAGCATGGTCACGGACGGCTGACCGGTCCGGCAAAGGATGGGGTGTTCACCGTTGAGGTGACGGCCGGGGACAAGAAGACCATCACTCCGGTTCTGGGCAAAAAGCTGGTGCTGGCCACCGGCTCGGACGCGCGCATGCTGCCCGGCTACCAGGCCGATGAGACGATCCTCACCAACATGGAGATCCTCACCCTGGCGGCTCCGCCCAAGTCGCTGATCGTCATCGGCTCGGGCGCCGTCGGAGTGGAGTTTGCTTCCATCTTCCGCAGCTTCGGCGCCGAGGTGAGCATTCTGGAGGCGCTGCCCCGCATCGTTCCAGTGGAGGATGAAGAGGTCTCCAAGGAGCTGACACGAGCCTTCAAGAAGCGCGGCATCGACGTGAACACGGGCTGCATGGTGGAGAAGATCGAGAAGACGCCGGGAGGGGTCAAGGTCAGCTTCAAGGATGCCTCCGGCAAAGCCCAGAGCAAAGAGGCCGAGAAGGTTCTGGTCGCCGTCGGGCGCGGTCCGCGTACGGCTGATGCCGGGATGGATAAGATGAGCATTGCCCTGGACCGCGGCTACATCCCGGTGAATGAGTGGATGGAAACCACCGAGCCGGGAGTTTACGCCATTGGAGACATCGTCGCCGGGCTGCCGCAACTGGCGCATGTGGGCGCCATGAGCGGCATTGTGGTAGCCAGCAAGCTGGCCGGGAAGTACGCTCGTCCGGTGCGCAAGGAGCGCGTTCCAGGCTGTACCTACTGCGAGCCGCAGATCGGCAGCGTGGGGCTTACCGAGGCGCAGGCCCGAGAGAAGGGTTATGCGGTAAAGGTGGGCAAGTTCCCCTTCAAGGGAAACTCGAAGGCCACCATCGTCGACTCCCATGAGGGTTTTGTGAAGGTGGTCTCCGACGCGCGCTACGGCGAGGTGCTGGGAGTCCACATCATCGGCCCTCAGGCCACCGAGCTGATCGCCGAGTGCGTGGTGGCGCTGGAACTGGAGGCCACGGTGGAAGAACTGATGTTTACCATCCACGCCCATCCAACCCTCGCTGAGAGTCTGCTGGACGGCTTCTCGGCGGTGGAGGGGATGGCGGTGAACGTTTAGGGCCGGTCCGCCTCCGGGCGCATAGGCGATCTCAAGACGCTTTGCTGATCCATCTGCTCCAACTCGGCCGTGTCCCCTACGCGGAGGGCCTGCGCCTCCAGGCGGAGATAGCGGCCGCGCGGAGAGACGGTGTCATCGGCGATACGCTCATTCTGCTGGAGCATCCGCCGGTGCTGACCCTGGGCCGCAATGCCTCGCGAGCCAACATTCTCTTGCCTCCAGAGGAGCTTGCCGCCCGCGGCGTTGAGGTGCAGGAGATCAACCGTGGCGGCGATGTCACTTATCACGGCCCCGGGCAACTGGTGGGGTACCCGATCTTCGATCTCCGCGGCGATCTGCCTGGCAAGCGCGGCCCGCACCTGGGCCCCGTTGACTTCGTCCGCCGGATTGAGGAGGCGTTGATCCTCTCCTGCAAAGACTTCGGAGTCGCTGCCCAGCGCATCTGCAAACGCACCGGAGTCTGGACGTTGCCCGGCGGCAGCGTGCCGGAGAAAAAGATTGCCGCCATCGGCATCCATGTGGCGCAGGCAATCACCACCCACGGCTTCGCCCTGAACGTGACCACCGACCTGCGCGACTTTAACTGGATCATTCCCTGCGGCATCACCGACCGCGCGGTCACCTCCCTGGAGATGGAGGCTGCGGAGCCGGCCCCGACGATGGCCCGCGCGGCCGAGGTGGTCTCGGCAAACTTTGGCCGCGTCTTTCAACGCCAGATGCTGGCTGCGGCGTCCTTGCAAGAGCTTTTGAGAGGTGCTTCACCTTCCTCCAGGACGGCGCCACAGGGTCAACTGTACCAATAGGTATGGAATCGCGGTTTTGTACTCTTCCGAAGCGGGCAGGAACCGTATAATCTCAGAGTTGCGCCGCAGGCTGCTCTGGGCTGCGCTGGTAGCGTTCTAAATTTTTGTGGAGACGAGTTCCTATGCCAATTGACGTCGTAATGCCCCAGATGGGTGAGTCCATCACGGAGGGAACTCTGACCCGGTGGCTCAAGAAGCCGGGCGATACCGTGGCGCGCGACGAGCCCATCTTTGAGATCTCCACCGACAAGGTGGATGCCGAGATTCCTTCGCCCGCCGCCGGGTCGCTGGGTGAGATCAAGATTCAAGAGGGTACGACGGTGGGGATTGGAACCGTTGTCTGCACCATCCTGGAGGCCGGCGACCAGTCCGCAGCGGCGCCCTCGGCCCAGCCTCCGGCGGCGCAACCCGCCGCTATAGCCGCCGGCGACGCGGCTGGGATGGGGGCCGGCACCGAGGTCTTGATGCCGCAGATGGGAGAGTCGATCACCGAGGGTACGCTGACCCGATGGCTCAAAAAAGTAGGCGATTCCGTCGCGCGCGACGAGCCCATCTTCGAGATCTCCACGGACAAGGTGGACGCCGAGATCCCCTCACCGGTCGCCGGCGTTCTAAACGAGATCCGTGTCGGGGAGGGCCAGACGGTCACCATCAACACGGTGGTCGCCGTGATCCGGGCAGCTTCGGCCAGAGCGGCAGAGGTGGCGTCTGCGGCCCAAGCCACGCCCGCGGCAGTGGTGCCGCAGGCCTCCAGCGCGGCCGGGAGCTCACAGAAAGCCTCCGCTCCCGCCGCTGCGGGGGAGCTGCCGCGTTCCTCGCCACTGGTGCGCAAGATCGCCGCCGAAAACAAGATCGATCTGCGCAGCCTGCGCGGGACCGGGGCTTCCGGCCGCATCACCAAGCAGGATATCCTGCGCCGGCTGCAGGAGCCGGCAGCGACACCGGTCGCAGCGCCCATTGCAGCCTCCGTTCCGCAGGCCCCGCCCGCACAAGCGGCCTCTGTTCAGGCTGCCCCCGCGGCCGCCGCTCCGGCGGCGCAAACGCCGCTGCCCGGTGAGCTGGTGCCGCTCTCCCGGATGCGCTCCATCATCGCCAAACGGATGGTGGAGTCCAAGGCCACCAGTCCGCACGTGCATACGGTCTTCAAGGTGGACATGACGCGCATCGTCCGGCTGCGCGAGCGGGAGAAGAGCAAATACGAACAGCGCAACGGCGTGAAGCTGACCTACATGCCGTTCATCGCCCGGGCTGCCGTGCACGCCCTGCGCAAGCACGCCATCGTCAACGCCTCCATGCAGGGCGAAGCCATCTTGTACAACCGCAACATCAACCTGGGAATCGCAGTGGCGTTGGAGTGGGGCCTGATCGTCCCGGTGATCCAGCAGGCCGAGGAGAAGAGCTTCCTGGGCGTGGCTCGCGCAGTGGCCGACCTGGCCGAGCGAGCGCGCGCCAAGAAACTGGCGCCCGAGGAGGTGGCTGGCGGAACCTTCACGCTGACCAACTCCGGCATCTTCGGCGAGCAGTTCGGGATGCCCATCATCGCGCAGCCGCAGTCGGCGATCCTCGGCATCGGCGGGTTGAGCAAGGAGCCGGTCGTCGTCACCAGCGAAGACGGCCAGGACAGCATCGCCATCCGCAGCATCCAGCACTTCACCCTGGGCTTTGACCATCGCATCATCGACGGCGCGGATGCAGGCAAGTTCATGGCCGACTTCAAAGCCTGTCTGGAGAACTGGTCGGAGGACATCGGCTAGACTGGCCTTGCGAGGTGTCGGGTTCGGCCACGTCAAAGTGGGCCTGAGCAAGGGCTGCCCTGGACAAGCAGACAAGCAGTTGCTCGCGGAAGGAGATCGAAGAGGATGCTTCCTCACGGAGCATCTGGGCTCTGCGCAGGATCGTTCCCGCAGTTCCGGCAGTCTCTGGTCTTGCGGGTGTGGCTATCGGGGGATGGCTTACGGCTCTCGATCAAGAGCGACAGCGCCGGGAAGCTCATATTAAAAGCCAGCTCGGCGAGGTCTATTCTCCGCTGGTCAGCATCCGCCTCCAGATCAAAGCGAAGAGCGAACTGCGTCTGAAGCTATCGATTGCAGCCGGTGCCGCCTGGTCCGCAAAGTTTGCTGGCATTGAAGCTCCCATGCGCAAAAAGCAAATCAGTGAGCGCGACAGCCAGGCCTACGACAAATTGCAGAACTATAACAACCGTTAAGCGGCTGAAGAAATCGCTCCCCTCTACTGCAAGATGCTCGCCATTTTTACGGACAGCGGGTGGCTTGCTGAACCATCCACTATGGGCTTTTACGCGACGTTCGTGGAGTTCGTGGAGATATGGAATCGCTTCCTGGACCAGTCCTTGCCGCGCGAGGTCTTGCAGCAGATCGAGCACAAAGAAGGAACCCTCCAACCGCTGTACGCGGACTTGAAACACCACTTGACGAGACTGAGCAAGCGACTGCATTCGGGATATGAGTAAGATCAAATGCTCCTTGGATGTGCCGCAAGCCAAGCCCGCAACTCTTCGCTCTTCGACAGTGCATAGGGAAACGATTGCAACAACAGCCTGACGGAATCTTCCGAAACGACGGCATTCATCGGATGCACAGCATCATTCCTTTGTACCCGAATGGCTTCGTACAGTGACATCAAATGGGTCGTCGAACCTTCCGAGTCGGTGTACGGAATCAGCTTTGCGGTCACGCCTTGATGGATCGTATCCCTCACGGTCTCGAACAGCTCCAATAGCTTCCGACGATCTAATAATCCCCTCAATTTAGTCTGCCTCTTCGGGTCTTTCAATGCGGAGACGACTGCATCTGCGAGGAGATATAGTTCCTTTTCCGAGGCGGCTCCCAGCATCACGGCGGATGCGAAGTATGCCTCTCGGTCAAATGCGGTCAGAGCTTCAATGGTGTATTGCTCAAGGATCGGGTCGAGCGCAGCAACCCGTTGACGCAGAAACATCATGTATTGCTCGGCGTCTTCCGGGAGCGGTTCTTTCCCTTGGAACCATGCTCGACCCCTTGGGGTCACATTGAACATATGCAAGGTCGGCGGGTTCAGCTAGGAGTCTGGAGCGGCGGGCGCAATGTATCCCTTATGAAAAATGTGGAAGAATGCCTCAGAAACCAGAGCACGCAACTCGTGCGGCATCTCAGCGTACTGATAGGTCTGTCCTCCCGAATACTGCTCTGGCCGGACGCGAACTACGCCCTCGACTTGTGCTCGTTCCAGTTTGTCGAAAAGAGCATTCGCATACGTCCGAAACTCAAAGTTGCTCGTTTCACTCAGCGCCTGCCGAACATAGCGGAGAATCCACGCCAGGGTGGGTTTGTTCCGTTCCATCGGATACCCCACAAACTAAAGATGAGATCGTAATTCCGGTATATCACTGCGTTCGCGGAGGTTGCCATCCCAAGACGGGGCCGATATGCGCCGTAATGCCATGGGCGAAGGGGCTGTCCTCGATAACGACCGAGAGAGCCTCGCTGACGGTGCGGAGGTCGGGATATGCTGAGATAGCCCTCATCTTCAATTCACCGACAGTCTTGATGCCGGCTGCAAAACGAGGAACCCTGTGAGATCTCAAACCATCCGCCGCGCACTGCTGGTCTATCTGGTGCTGCTGATTCCCATCGGCTGGCTGGCCATGAGGTACTCTCCGTACGCCCTGGATGGCGACGGCATGGCCTACATGGACATCGCCGATCTGATGCGAGCGCACCGCTGGGCGGGGGTGGTCAATGGCTACTGGAACCCACTCTATCCGGCCTGTATGGCGCTCTTCCAGCACCTCTTCCACACCACCCGATGGAACGAGCTGCACGCCTTCTATGTTCTGAACTACTTCATCTTTCTGTTCTCCGTGGCCGCGGTGCTTTGGTTCGTCTCCGCGCTGGTGAAGCTACGCCACCACAGGAACCCTTCGCCGGCCCACCTGCTGGGCATCGACTCGCTGCGCCTGCTGGGGGTCGCGCTGACGGTGATCGCCGCGCAGCGCGAGCTCTCGATGGCCTATATGCGTCCGGACGCTCTGCTGCAAGCGCTGATGCTGCTGGCCCTGGCGATGCTGCTGCAGAGCCTGGCCACCGCCAGCCTGGTCTACGCTCCGCTGCTGGGACTGTTTCTTGGCCTGGCGTATCTGGCGAAGTCCTTCGCCTTTGTGGCGGGCTTGCTGACCATAGGGGTGATGATGCTGTTTCAGCTCTGGGTGCAACGCCGCCGTCCGGGGCGGGTTCTGGCCGCAGGCGGGCTGGCGCTGCTGGTCTTCGCCGCTGTAGCTGGGCCGTACATCGCCGCGCTCTCCCGCCAGAAGCATCGCTTCGACTTTGGAGACTCCGGCGCGTTGAACTACGCCTGGTATGTGAGCGGCACGGTGAAGATGCACCTCGAGCCGTGGATGACCGGCGACTTCGGCTCAGCCCGCGTCAAGCTGCTGCATCCGGAGCAGCAACTGCTGGCGCATCCGGGGATCTACAGCTACCAGGCGGAGCCGTACGGCACGTATCCAGCCTGGTTTGACCCGACCTACTTCCACGAGCGCATCACGCCGGTCTTCAGCGCTCGGCGTCTGATGCGACGAGACGCACGCAATCTGGCGCTGAGCCTGCGCTACCTTCTGAATCATCCCGAGGCGTGGATTCTGCTGGCGCTGCTGCTGGTCTGCGGCGCGCGGCTGGATCCGCCGGGGGTTTGCGGCGGAGTCGGCGCCAGATTTGGCGCCTGCCTCGGCGCGGGCGGGGAAGGCTGGCGGTCGAGTGCCTTCGCCTTGCCGCCGCTGCTTTTGGGCGTGGCCATCTGGGGCATCTACGCCATGGTGAACATTGAAGAGCGCTACGTCACGCTGGCCTGGCTGGCCATCGTTCTTCCGCTCTTCGCGGCTCTAGACTCGGGAGCCGGAGCTCCAGAGTGCGGTTCCGTTGCCGGGACGGATCCGGCTGCTGCAGGCGATCGAGCGCCGTCACCCCCTGAAGCGCTATCGGCTTCCTCCTGTTCTTCCCGGCATTCTTCTTGGCAGCGCCGCTCGGCCGCCGCGATGGTGGCGCTGCTGGCCTTTCTGGCGCTGGGGGAGAGCCTGCGTATTGCGCTGGAGGAGCGGCGGGACGAGTCTGCCGCTGGGCTTCCCGCTGCTTGGTACTGGCCGCGGATCTTCGCCGCTGCGCGGGGCCTGAATGCGCTCGGGGTGGGCTCCGGCGACGCCATCGCGTGCATGGGGACGATAGCCTGCCTGAACGATCCGTACTGGATGCGGCTGGCCGACGTGCGCGTGCTCACCGAGGTCTATAACCCGGATCCTACCCATCTGCTGGAGGAGTTTCAGAGTCTGCCCAACCGGCAGCAGGTGCTCCAGGTGCTGAAGGCGCAGGGCGCGAAGGTCGTGGTAGCTGCCTTCGATCCCGGTTCCATGACCGGCCGAACGCCTGCCTCCGAGGGGTGGATCCGCTTGGGGGATTCGGATTTGTACGCCTTTCCCCTGAATCTTCCCCCACCTTCCCCCGCCGCACCTGTTAGCCTGCCTTGGGACAGCACGGGAGCGGCCAAGCCATGAACCCGCGCAGCGTTGCACGATTCTCCGCGGCATACAGGCGATTTGCATGAAGATGATGGCTCAAGATCCGACACAGCCCGCATACCCGGACGGCGGCCAGGGGGAGACGGCTCCCGTGGAGTTGACGGTGGTGATGCCGTGCCTGAACGAGGCCGAGACGCTCGCCGTCTGTGTTGACAAGGCGCTGGCCGCGCTGGCCGGGAACGGCATTGTGGGTGAGGTGATCGTGGCCGACAACGGTTCCACCGACGGCTCGCAGGCGATTGCCACGCAGCATGGCGCACGTGTGGTGAACGTGCCGGTGCGCGGGTATGGAGCGGCGCTGAGCGCCGGCATCCAGGCGGCGCGGGGCCGCTATGTGCTGATGGCCGATGCGGATGACAGCTACGAGTTTGCCCATATTCCCCGCTTCCTGGCCGAGTTGCGCGGTGGCGCCGAGCTGGTGATGGGCAATCGCTTCCGGGGAGGGATCCTTCCCGGGGCGATGCCGCCGCTGCATCGCTATCTGGGCAATCCAGTGCTCAGCTTCCTGGGCCGCAGGCTGTTTCATGCCTCGATTGGCGACTTCCACTGCGGCATTCGAGCGTTTTCCAAGGACGCCTACAGCCGCCTGGACCTGCGCACCACGGGCATGGAGTTCGCCAGTGAGATGGTGGTGAAGTCGGCGCTGCTGGGGCAGAGGATCGCTGAGGTTCCGACGACGCTGAAGAAGGATGGCCGCAGCCGTCCGCCGCATCTGCGCACCTGGCGCGACGGCTGGCGGCATCTGCGCTTTCTGCTGATGTACTCGCCGCGCTGGCTCTTCCTCTATCCCGGCCTGGCGCTGATGGCGGTGGGCCTGGGGTTGATGGCCTGGCTGCTGCCGGCCTCGCGCCCTTTGGGGCATGTGAACCTGGGCGTGGATACGCTGGCCTACATCTCGGCGGCGGTGCTGGTGGGGTTCCAGTTGGTCTTCTTCGCCGTGGCGGCCAAGGTCTTCGCCATCTCCGAGGGGCTGCTCCCAGAGGATGAGAGCTTCCAGCGCTGGTTCCACTACATCACTCTGGAGACCGGCCTGCTGCTGGGAGCGCTGCTGGTGCTCTGTGGCGTGGGGATCGCGGTCTCCTCCGTGCTCTCCTGGGCGCACACCGGCTACGGCCACCTTCCCCCGGTGCAGATGATGCGGCGCACGCTTCCTGCCATGCTGTGCCTGATGCTGGGCACAGAGATCTGTTTTGCCAGCTTCTTTTTGAGCCTGCTGGGCCTGCGCCGCCGCTGAGCCTACGCGGTTGCGGAGCTTGGGCGGCTGCGGATAGGGTGACGTGGGAAAAGGGCCGCCTCCGCAGAGGCGGCCCTTTGGGGTCTGCTTTGTCAGGCGTTACCGCACCGCCTGCGGCCGGGGCAGCTCGCTGAGCCGCTTCTCCAGCATCTTCTCCAGGTCTTCGAGCGCCTTGGAGAAGCTCTCGATGCCCTCCTCGAGCTTTTCCTTGGCCATGCGGTTTTCGGCGTGCATCTTGTCGAAGGTCGCCCGGTCCACCACGATCTTTTCGATGGGAAGGTTGGCGCACTTGGCCGGATCCAGCTTGCGCTCCAGCACGCCTTCGGTCTTCTGCAGTTCCTCCAGCAGCTTGGGGGCGATGGTGAGCAGGTCGCAGCCGGCCAACTCGATGATCTCGCCGGTGTTGCGGAAGCTGGCGCCCATCACCACGGTCTTGTAGCCGAACTTTTTGTAGTAGTGAAAGATCTCGGTGACGGAGTGTACGCCCGGGTCGTCCGCGCCCACGTAGTCCTTGCCGGTGCTCTTCTTGTACCAGTCCAGGATGCGGCCGACGAAGGGCGAGATCAGGGTTACCTTGGCCTCCGCGCAGGCGATAGCCTGGTGCAGGCCGAAGAGCAGGGTCAGATTGCAGTGGATGCCCTCTTTTTCGAGCTCCTCAGCGGCTTTGATGCCCTCCCAGGTGGAGGCGATCTTGATCAGGATCCGCTGGCGCGAGATGCCCGCGCTCTCATACTGCTGGATGATGTCGCGAGCGAGCTGCATGGTCTTCTCGGTGTCGTAGCTCAGGCGAGCGTCCACCTCGGTGGAGACCCGGCCGGGAACGATATCCAGGATCTTTTTGCCGAAGGCCACGGCCAGGTGCTTGAATGCAGCGGCTGCCACCTCCTTGTCGGAGGCCTTCTCGCCGGCCTTCTCCCGCGCCTCCTGCAGCACCTGATCCACGATGCCCTGGTACTCAGGCATGGCGGCAGCGGCAGCGATCAGCGATGGGTTGGTCGTCGAATCGGTGGGCTTGAACTGTTTGATGGAGTTGATGTCACCGCTATCGGCGACCACGGTGGTCATTTGCTTGAGCTGGTCCAGCAGATTCGCCATAAAGGCTCCTGAGGGAGGGGTATCGGAGAACGATTGCGGAACTGGAGTCATGAGCCCAACGGCCCGGATCGAAAGCCTCACCCGTCCGGAGATCAACCCCTCTCCACTTGTCTCGATTATATGATGCCATCGCCGGAGCGAAGGTTTTGTCCCTCCCCAGGCTGCTTCGCCTCCACTCCGCCGATCGGCACCAGCGCCGCCGGTCGCCGCGCGCGGGTCACTGAGGCCGCGACGTAGCCCCCATAGGAGCCTGGAGGCAGAAGCCTGGAGCGGGTGCTACACGCAAACCTGCAAAGCAGCACCCCCCGTGCACGATCGAGAAGCTGGTCGGTCGCCCGGGGCGGCTGCAGGGCCAAGCCGGCGTTTCGCTCCGGAACAAGCTCGGCGCTTCTAGCCGCTCCGGGATGAGCTCTTGCAGCCGCAGCGTTACCGGAAAGCCCATATCAGACCCGCTAGCGGAGGATCTTCATTTCCGATATGCGTCTGATATCCAAGCGCTTGCAGCCTTTGCAGGCACCAGGCCTTGCCATTGGAGTGTTCCGCCGTGCTGTGCCATTCAAGGACTAAGGTTCTTACATTCAGGATTTCGAATCGGGGGTCGGAGAGTAGCTCGTATTCCCCGCCCTCGATATCGATCTTCAGGATGTCGATCGGTCCCGCCAGGTCCTGTTCCCCAAAGATGTCCACAACGCGTATCTCGAAATCGGCGACCTGGTCCGTGACGGTCGAGCTCGTGCGAGCGTCGGTCAGGTACGAGTGCCTCTGGCTCGACCCGGCTGCCGCGGTCACAAGATCGACGCGATCCAGAAAGGCATTTTGTGCCAGGTTGCCTTTCATGATGTTCACGTGGACCGGATGCGGTTCAAACGCGGTCACGCGACACTCCGGAAATCTCTGGCACCAGTAGAGGCAGGAGTAGCCCACGTTAGCGCCAAGATCCACGACCCTCCGAACATCTTTCAGCGGCCGAGGAGATTCATAGTCCCCGCGCCAATAGATCTGCCACGCAACATCGTAGTCGGTGGTGGCCAATGGCCGCAGGCGCAAGCGAGTTCCAATTGACAGGTTCAGGTCGATCGGACGCTTTCCGCCCATGAGCCGCCATATCATGTAGCGGGCCCGGCTCGCCGGCTTGAGAACGCCGCTGAAGTGGGCTGGTTTCTTGGACATCGATGCCCCCCGTCGCGAACGGGCTTTCTCAGAGGTGGGTAGCAAAGAAAGGGATCATCTTTCGCGGAGGGTCAGCGATGGTCGGCAGGCGAAATTAAACCTAAGTTGTACTGCGTCGCGCGCGGTGACGTCAAGCGGCATGTAAAAGGGGCCTTCCTAGGCCCGCTTTGCTGCGCGCCGGGCATCGATCAGCTCCCGGTACAAGCGGATCGTCTGGTCGGCGATCGCTCTCCAGGAGAAGTGTTCTTCGACGCGCACTCGCCCGGCCTGCCCCATGCGCCGAGCCTGCTCCGGGTTTTGCAGTAGGTGGGTGAGGCGCTCGGCTAAATGGCGGGCGAAGCGGTCCGGATACACCGGGAACGAGGTAACGGGATTGGCCTCAAATGGAGTCAGCAGCCCGGTCTGGCCGTCCACCACCACCTCCAGGATTCCTCCGGTGGCGCTGGCCACCACCGGAGCCCCGCAGGCCATGGCCTCAAGGTTGATGATGCCGAAGGGCTCGTAGACGGAGGGGCAGCAGAAGACGGCGCAGTGCGAGTAAAGCTGAATCGCCTCCTCGCGGGTGATCATCTGTTCGATCCAGACTACGTTGTGGCCGGTTCCAGTGGGGTCGCCGTTAGCGGTGGAGTGCCCACCGCGGGGGCCAAAGTTCTCCACCGCCGCCGCCGAGTTCCCGGAGCCGGCGTGGCGCGCCGCCTCGACTTTGCAACGCATCTCGGCGGCGATCTCGGGGGTATCCGGCGCTCCGGCACAGAGCACCACCTGGGTGCCTGGAGGAAGATAAGGGATCGCATCCACCAGATGGGTGACGCCCTTCTGGCGCGTGATTCTGCCCACAAACAAGACGTAGGGACGGTTCGGGTCCACGCCGTACTTCTGCAGCGCGGTCTTCTCGGTCCGGTAGCGGTACTGCTCGAGGTCGATTCCGTTATGAATCACGTGAATCCGGTCTGCGTCCACCTCCGGGTAGGCGCGCAGGATGTCTGCGCGAGTGCCCCTCGAGACGGCGACGATGGCATCGGCATCCAGAATGGCGGTGCGCTCCATCCAGGAGCTCAAAGCATAGCCCGACCCCAGTTGCTCGGCCTTCCAGGCGCGCAAGGGCTCCAGGGAGTGGGTGGTCAGGACGAACGGAATGTTGTAGAGCTTCTTGGCGAAGAACCCCGCCATGGCCGCGTACCAGGTGTGGGTGTGGATCACGTCCAGCCGGTCGAGGTGAAGATTCTCCAGGAGGTTCAGAGAAAGCGCTTCGAGGGCAGTTTTAAACTTGGCGTCGGTTCCGCGGGAGAGCAGCGGCCAGGGCTGCGCGAAGGAGACGTGCAGGTTCTGGGTGTGCGGCAGAGATGGATCGGCGAGGCTATCGGCGGGGGGCGTCTCTCCCCAGGCGTGCACCTCCACCTCGATCGACCGAGCCATCTCCCGGGAGAGGTACTCGACGTGAACTCCCGCGCCACCGTAGACGTACGGCGGATACTCCCGCGTCATCAACCCAACTCGCATAGGCTCCAACTCCCACACCGGCGGTTGCCGCCCGAGGCAGGGCCTGGGCCAACCTCGCAGTCCGCAGCGACCAGTCTAGTGCAAAATCCGGCCAGGGTTCGCCCGCGCCTGGCGGACGGAGGGAAGATTCTCTTGCCGGGCGGAGTATACTGCGGGTTTACGATTGGCGGCCGGGCACAAAATTCTGATCTTTGGAGTTGGCATGACGCTTTGCGATCACACCCCGAGGCACATCTTCCTCAATTCGAGGTACATCTTTCGGAATTCCAGAGGCGCGAAGGCCGGCCTCCTTGCGGTAACCCTTCTTTTGGCCAGCAGCGCCGCGCCGGCGCAGAGCGCGCCGAGTGGAGAAGCCGCAGCCCCAGCGCAGCAGCCTCTGCAGCACGCCCTTCCGCCCGACTCCATCACCGAGGGAACGGTGACCGTTAGCGGCAAGGCCATCGCCTACAAGGCGGTCGCGGGTTTGCTGCGGGTGGGAGCGACAGACGAGCAGGATGCGACGATCAGTCTCGACGGAACCATTCTGCCCGGCGCGGAGTCCGGCGCTATGCCGGCCAAGCCGGGCCAGGAGCCGCCGACGGCGACGATGTTCTATACCGCCTACTTCGCCAAGGACGAGGATTCGGCCACCCGGCCCATCGTCTTCATCTACAACGGAGGGCCGGGTTCGGCCACCATGTACCTGCGCATGTGCAGCTTTGGCCCGGTGCGGGTGGAGCTGGATGACCTGGGCCATCCGGCCGGCGGTCCGTACAAGATTGTGCCCAATCAGGACTCGCTGCTGGACACGGCCGATCTGGTCTTCATCGACGCTCCGGGAACGGGCTATGGCCGGGTGATGGGCAAGGACGCCGACAAGGCGTTCTACGGAATCGATCAGGACGCCGGGGCCTTCCAGCGCTTCATCCGCCGGTTCCTGACCAAGTACAACCGCTGGGACTCGCCGCGCTTCCTGTTTGGAGAGAGCTACGGAACCACGCGTGACGCGGTTCTCTCCGCAGCGCTGCAGCACCATGGCGTGGATCTGAACGGGGTGGTCTTCCTCAGCCAGATTCTGAGCTTTGACGACTCGGCGGACGGTTCCGATGGCAATCCGGGCACGGAGAACGGCTTCTTCCTGGCTCTGCCCAGCTTTGCCGCCACGGCCTGGTTTCACCACAAGGTTCCCAACCAGCCTGCGGAGCTGCTGCCCTGGCTGCATCAGGTGGAGCAGTATGCGCTGGGAGATTACGCCAGCGCGCTGCTGCAGGGAGCCGATCTGGACGCCACGCGCAAGGCAGCGGTGGCCGCCAAGCTGGAGAGCTTTACGGGCATTCCGGCGGCGCTCTGGATCAAGGCCGATCTTCGCCTGACCGGGGGCGAGTTTGCCCAGGATCTGCTGGGCGACAGCAACGACACTACCGGCCGGTTGGACTCCCGCTGGTCCGGCCCCAGTCTGAACCCGCTGGATCGCGAAGCGGCTTACGATCCCTTCTCGGAGGCCATCGAGTCGGCCATCCAGGCCGCGATGAACACCTACGCACAGACCACGCTGAAGTTCGGGCAGAATATGACCTACGAACCCAGCGCCCGCATGGGTAGCTGGCACTGGGATATGAAACACCATGGCCCGCAGCCCGGAGGCTGGCCCGGCACCTTCAGCAACGTGATGGGCGATCTGGCTTACACCATGAAGGTGAGCCCTCACATGCATGTGCTGTTGATGGGCGGATACTTCGACCTGGGCACGATCTACTTCGGCGCCACCTATGAGATGAAGCACCTGCCCATCCCCGCTGAACTGGAGAAGAACATCGAGTACAAGTTCTTCCCCACCGGACATATGGTCTACGTCAATCCACAGGCTCGCTCCGGATTGCATGAGCGCACGGCCGAGTTCATCCGCAAATACGAGGCTGCGAGCCAGTAGCAGGTCTGGATGCCGTGCGGGTCTGTCCGGGTGTTGTCCCGGTAGGATCCGACGGCGTTTCTCCTCCGCTCCTCTTGCCGGCAGCCGAGGTGCCGGCTTTGACTTGTCACCTGCAACGGTCTTTGTTGTCTTTCCGGGAGGATCTCCGTCACAATGCTCAAACATGGTTCCTTCTCTCTTGTAGCGCTGGCGTTCACGCTGGGCGTGGCCTGGCTGGCTCTTCCGCCGCACGCGAACGCCGGACAGTCCGGAGGAACAAACGCCCCGGCGGCGCAGACATCCACCGCTGCGGCTTCTGCAGCCGCCGAGCCAACGGGGCCGCCCCCGCTGCCTGCGGACAAGTACCTGTGGCTGGAGGACCAGCTCGGCGCCCGCGCGCTGGCCTGGGTGCGGGCTGAGGATGCCCGTTCGTTACCCATCCTGGAGTCAGATCCGCACTACGCCACCTTCTATGCGGAGGCGTTGCGCATCACGGAGTCTCCCAGCCGTCTGGCCGACCCAAGGCAACACGGCGCGGAGATCTACAACCTGTGGCGCGATGCCGGCCATGTGAATGGCATCTACCGCAAGACCTCGCTGGCCAGCTACCTGTCGGACCATCCGGTCTGGCAGACGGTGATCGACTATGACGCTCTGGGCCGGCAGGACAAGGTGAACTGGGTGGCGCATGGCCTGAACTGTCTGTATCCGGGGGACCGCTACTGCATGGTGGCGCTCTCTTCGGGCGGAGAGGATGCTGACAGCCAGCGAGAGTTCGATCTGAAGAGCGGAGAGTTTGTCTCCGGAGGCTTTGTTCTCTCCCGCAGCAAACAGGACGTCTCCTGGCAGGACAAGGACACGCTGCTGGTGGCGCGCGACTGGGGTCCGGGAACGATGACCAGCTCGGGCTATCCGTTCATCGTCAAGCAGTGGCGGCGCGGGACGCCGCTCTCCAGCGCCAAGCAGGTCTTCCGCGGCGAGCCCACCGATATGAGCGCCAGCGGCGTTACGCTGCACGACGCCAGGAAGCACTCACTCACCGTCTTTACCCGCCGGATCAGCTTCTTCAGCACCCGGATCTTTATCCAGACGCCAATGGGATTGCGGGAGCTGAAGATTCCCGCCCGCTCGCGGATCGATGGCCTCCTGGATGGCCGGCTGCTGGTGGAGATCAATCAGGACTGGACGCCTGCCGGTCAACTGCAGACCTTTCCGCGCGGCTCCCTGCTGGAGTTGAAACTGGGGGAGTTGCTCAAGGATCCGGAGCATCTGAAGCCCAGCACGATCTTTGCTCCCACCGCGCAGGAGTTCCTGCAGAGCGTGGATCTGACCCACTCGCGGGTTCTGATCACGACCTTGAAGCACGTTCAGGGCAAGGCTTACATCTACTCGCCCTCGCTGCTGGGTTGGAGCCATCGCGAGCTTCCGGTGCCGGAGAACGCGAGTGTGAAGGTGGTCTCCACCAGCGATACGGATGACAACTTCTTCCTGGAGTTCAATGGCTTTCTGACCCCTCCCTCGCTGCTGTTCGGGGATGCGGCCCAGGGAACGCTGCAGTACGTCCGGGCCGAGCCGGCGCAGTTCGACGGCTCCCAGGATGTGGTGGAGCAGTATGAAGCTACCTCCAAGGATGGCACGTCGATTCCCTACTTCATCGTGCATCCCAAGCAGATGCAGCTCAACGGGAAGAACCCCACGATTCTGACCGCGTACGGCGGATTTCAAATCTCGATGACGCCCACCTACTCCGGCTCGCTGGGCAAGCTGTGGCTGGAGCCGGGCGGCGTCTATGTGCTGGCCAACATCCGCGGAGGAG
>JAJYZE010000019.1 GCA_021800195.1 Acidobacteriota bacterium | reverse complement strand
CGCGCGCTGCCGCCGATAAAGACGTAGAGAAAGGCTGAGAGCTTGAAGCTGAAGCCGGCAAAGACGATCAGCATGGCGCCCATGGCGGCGTAGACCATGATCTGAGAGACGTGAGAGCGCCGCCGGTCCGCGGTATAGAAGAAGAACGCCATCCCGGCCAGGAATCCCACGATGCCGGCCAGCAGATGGGCGGCCGCGGTCAGTCCCAGAGCCACGGTCAGCAGGATGATCCGCGGCCGCCACTTTCGGCTTGGCCCCTGCAGGGCGTGGCCTACGCCGATGGACGTATAGATGAGCCCGTAGAGGCCCCACATGGCGAGGACTTCATTGTTCGGATGGGTGGCGTACCGAACGACGGTGGGGCAAAAGACATAAAGAGCCAAGGCGAACGCTCCGCCCTCGGGGCCAAACAGTCGTTTGGCCACCCACCACAACCCTCCTCCCAGCCATACCGCAAACAGGACAAAGGGCAGACGCAGCAGATATTTGACGAAGCTGAGTTCGTGGCGCGCCTCCCAGGTGGTGCCGTTGAGGCTGCCGTTGGCGTAAAGCCGGTCGGCCGGCTTGCGAAGGTGGTCGATGCTCAGCAACAGAACCCGCTGCGCGGTGAGAGGAAAGCCGGCCAGCCGGTAGGCCAGCACGCCGTCACCGTTCATGTTGCCGCAGGTGGTGAAGTAGCCCTGCAGGATGGACGGACGCTCCCACATCTCTCGCCCGCAGCGAGCGTAGCGGAAGTCGTTGGCGTCCAAAGGCTGGTGACCGATGGTCCACAGGCACTGGCCGAGGAGAACCAGCAGGAGCAGCGCAGCGACTCGTTGCGGCCGCTCGATGGAGAACCCACGCAATCTCATTCTTTGAGCAAGTGTATCGGATTGCGAAGGAAGGACCCTGCCGGCCGGCGCAGGTGGTCGAAGTAGGCTCTTGCTTTGTGGAGTGGCCGGCCAGGTAGCTGTGCAGGCAACGAGACGCAGAACTGCTTCGCTTGGGCGGCCTTGCCTCCCCCCGGCTGCGCTTCCCCGGTTTTGGAGTTGCAGCCAAGGACCGCTCCGCTACACTTGGGAAGAATGGACTCTCTTACCTTTACGGCGGGCCGCGCCTTTCTCTGCTCCGACTCCCCGCTGGCTCCCTGGACGGCGATCTTTGAGGACGAGGGGCCGGCAGGCTATCTTTACGCCTGCGATCGCTCCCGGCAACCGCGAGTACACGGAGTTCTGGAGCCGGGTGGGCAAGAGGTTTCGGAACAAAGTGTGCTGGATGCCATGCTGATCTACAACCGCTCCTTCCTGCCTGAGCCGGAGAGGCAGCGCTTGGCCAGCATCCAGTGGTCGCGCTCCGGAGAGCAGTGCGTGCTCTACATCGACGGCGCCGCTCAGGCGTTCGTTGACTTTGCCGCCCGGCTCAGCTTCTGCAGAAGCGACTTCCCCAACTACCTTCAGGAACAAGGCGAGAGTTGGCGAAGGCATACTCACCAGTGGAATCAGGCATTAATAGAGCAGTTTGAGGCAGCAATCTACGCCTGAGCCAAAGGGCCGGCATTGGCGTTTGGCCGAGCCGTGATGTTCGGCGTCGCAGCGCAACACCCGGACGGGTCCCTGCGATATCCTCGACGGGAGCATGTCTACCCGGCGCCCTGGACCGCTGTTGATCTTCCGCACTCTCATTCCCGCCATCCTGGCCGTTGCCGCAGGCGTGTGGTGGTTCCGTTGGGGCGGGGATCTCAATCATCCCAAGGCAGCGGTTCCTCCCTGGCCGCTGCGCGCCGGAGATGTTCTCCGTCTCGCCCCCGGGGACGCCAACATCGCCGAGTGGGCGCAGAATCCCCTCTCCACGGGGTTCGTTGTACGCCAGATCCGGTCCATGGGGCAGCCGGTGAATGGAGTCAGAACCTGTGCCTTCGAACCCGACTACATGGCCGACGCCAAGCAGCCCGGGGGCAGGCTTACCGTTCTCTCCCGGGAGCCCAACGGGGATTGGCGGGTGCGCTGGCGGGGGGGTGACACTGTGCCTCCCTTCCTGAAAGGGCGTGGCGCCTTTGCCGCCGACTGCGGTAAGGATGCCGTGGTGCTGATGAGTCCGGCGCAACTGCACAGCTTGCGGGACATTCTGGCCGGCGTGGCCGACTCGGCTCCGGCTTCCGCCCAAGACCCCTCTTCCGGCTCCGCGCCTTCTTCCAGCTTCGCTTCGCCTTCGCCGCAGGCCCGATAGGCAGAAGAGCCGTCGCCGGGCATGCAAAGAAGGCGGCACTGCAATCCGGCGATTTGCGATCTAGAATGGCGTGGTTGACGATGGGTCTTCCGAGAACGTTGGCAGCGACCGCCTCCGCCGCTGACCATTCGGAAGCGTCTGAGCGAACGTTGCCAAGGAGATGGGGATGGGGATGAAGAGTTATGCCAGTTCAGATATCCGCAACATTGCGCTCGTCGGGCACTCACACTGTGGCAAGACCGCTCTGATCTCCGCGATGCTCAAGACGGCCCGCACGCCCACCGACAATGGCGGGGCGGTGACCGCCTACGACGAAGAAGAGATTGCCCGGGGCATGACCATGTCCAACGCCGTAGCCTTTGCAGAGTGGCACGGAACGCGCATCAACCTGATCGATACGCCTGGCTTCCATCTGTTCGTCTATGAAGCTCTGGCGGCCATGGTCCCCGCCGAAGCGGCTGTGGTGGTGATCAACGCCCAGAACGGCGTCGAAAGCGTCACGAGCACGGTGTGGAAGTACGCGGAGGAGATGAACCTGCCGCGCGTGCTGGTGATTAACCAGGCAGATCATGCCAGGACGGCCTCCAAGGCCGAGCGCGATCTGCTGGTGGAAGGGCTGCGCGAGCGATTTGGCCGTCAGGTGATTCCGGTGCAGCTTCCCATCGTTGCCCAGCAGGGCTTCCATGGAGTGGTGGATCTGGTGACGATGGAGGCATTCCTTTATACCCCGCGCAGCGATGGCATCGGCGTCCGCGGCCCCATTCCCGCCGAACTGGAAGCCCAGGCCAAGGCAGCGCATGAGGCTCTGGTGGAGCTGGTGGCTGAGGGCAAGGACGAACTGATGGAGGAGTTCTTCGCCGTGGGTACAATTCCCCAGGAGCACCTGGTGCAGGCGATCCATGAGGCCATCCGTGAGGACCGCATCTTCCCCATCCTGTACACCAGCGCCCTGTCCAATGTGGCCACGGATCACCTGCTGGACTTTATCGAAGTGTACGTGCCGTCCCCGCATGAACGCCCGCCGATCGCGGCGCACACGCTGCGCGGGGCGCTGTCGCGCGGGAACGGCAAGGCCGGCGGGAGCGGCGCCTCGGCTGGGGCGTCGGAGGCTGTTGCCGGAGCCCAGACCGAGAGCGGTGACGACACCATCCTGTGCTCGGTCGACGACGCCCAGCCCGCGACCCTCTTCGTCTACAAGACCCTGGTGGATCCGTTTGCCGGCCGCATCTCTTTCTTCAAAGTGATCAGCGGCTGCATTCGCAATGAGATCTCAATGGAGAACTACAACCGTGGAGAGACGGAGCGCCTGACCCATGTCGGCGTGATGCAGGGCCGGAAGCTGGTGGAGGTGGCCGAGTTGCACGCCGGCGATCTGGGCGTAGTGGCCAAGCTGCGCGTCACCCAGACGGGCGACACGCTGGGAGTTAAGGGCCACGATCTGCGCATCGATGCCGTACCCGCGCCGGAGCCGGCGATGACCTATGCGATCGAGCCCAAATCGCGCGCGGATGAGGACAAGCTGGCGCCCGCGCTGCACAAGCTGATGGAAGAGGACCTGCTATTGCGCTTCTACCGCGACCCCCAGACCAACGACTTTCTGCTGGCCGGCGCCGGACAGATGCACATCGAAGCGGTGGTTTCCAAGCTGCGCCGCCGCTACCACACCGAGGTAACGCTCAAGAGCCCCAAAGTCCCCTACCGGGAGACCATCCGCGCCGCGGCGACCGGCCACGGCCGGCACAAGAAGCAGAGCGGCGGCCACGGCCAGTTCGGCGACTGCAAGATCCGCATGGAGCCGTTGCCGCGCGGCGCCGGCTTTGAGTTCATCAACGATATCTTCGGCGGAGCCATCCCCCGCCAGTTCGTCCCGGCCATCGAAAAGGGGATTCAGGAGACGGCCATGCGTGGTTACCTGGCCGGCTATCCGATGGTGGACTTCCGCGCCACGGTCTTTGACGGCAGCTTCCACGAGGTGGATTCCAGCGAGATGGCCTTCAAGATTGCCGGCCGTCTCGCGTTCCGGGCATGCATGGAGCAGGCCCGGCCGGCGCTGCTGGAGCCCATCATGCGCGTGGAGATCGACATCCCCGACGCGGCCGCCGGAGCCGTGGTGGGCGACCTGAACAGCCGCCGGGGCCGAGTGCAGGGCATGGAGACGCAGGGTCAACGCGCCGTGGTGAGCGCGCAGGTGCCGCTGGCCGAGATGCTGAGCTACGGAACCACCCTGACCTCGATGACTCGCGGCGAAGGCAGCTTCCGCATGGAGATGGATCACTACGACTTTGTCCCCGGCGCCATCGCGGACAAGATCATCGCCAACTCCAAGCGCCCGGTGGAGGAGCTGGAGGAGTAGCCGAGGGAAGTGAGTCCGGTATGCGGCAGGTAGACTGGACAGGTATGCTGCTGACTCTGCCCGAGGGCGACTTCCGAGCCTATCTCTTCGACTGCGACGGCACCATCGCCGACTCCATGCCGATTCACTTCATCGCCTGGACCCAGGCGCTGAAGGAGTACGGCTGCACCTCCTTTACCGAGGATCTCTTCTACGCCTGGGGTGGAAGGCCGGTGGCAGCCATTGTCGCCGAACTCAACCGTCGCGATGGGCTTAGCATCCCAATTGCGGAGTTCAGCCACCGAAAGGAGAGCCTTTACTATGAATGGATCGACCAGCTCCAGCCCGTACCGGAGGTTTTGGAGCAGATTCACCTCCAGCACGGCCGGATTCCGTTCGCCGTGGTCTCCGGCAGCACGCGCGAGTCGGTGGTGCGGTCGCTGGAGGCGCTGAAGATTCTGCATCTGTTTGACACTCTGGTCTGCGCGGGCGAATATGCCCGTTCCAAGCCGGCGCCGGACCCGTTTTTGCTGGCTGCGCAGCGTCTGGGGGTTGCGCCCGAGCACTGCCTGGTCTTTGAGGACGCCGAGATCGGCATTCAGGCCGCCAAAGCCGCAGGCATGGCGACGGTGCGGATCGCCCAGCCCCACGAACGGGCGGCGGCGGCCGGCCTACGCGATGCCGCTTCAAGCTAGCAGGAAAATCAGGGATTCTGGGCGAAACATGGTATTCTGAATAGCGTTGTCCAATAGCACGATTCCTACAGGAATTTTCAGGAACTTTCCGGGATTTTCCAGAAATCTACTAAGATCTTGCAGGAATCTCCAGGAACCATCATGCCAAAGCTAAAAACCCACTCGGGCGCAGCCAAGCGCTTCAAGAAGACCGCTACGGGCAAATTCAAACGCGGTCAGACGAAGATGCGTCACATCCTCACCTCAAAGTCGAACCAGACCAAGTCCAAACTGGGCCGGATCGTACTCGTCTCCGAGGCGGATGCGCCCAAGGTCGCACGCATGCTGCCCTACGCCTGAGGCGTTGCAGCAGATGGAGTTTTCGAATCGAGCCGTGAAGAAGCGAAGGGCCGCCAAGCGTACAGGCCTCTGGGATCGGGATCGAGCCCACTGAGATTCGAAGCAGCAAGCCTGTGTGAAGAGGTCAACCTTACCTCCAGCCTGGCTAAAAGCAAAAAGCCGAGCAAATCATAAGCGGCCCTCGGACGCAAGCAACACCAGCGACCCCGCAAGACCAGCGGCGCTGACAAAAAAAGGAGATCCACCATGGCCCGTGTCAAACGGAGCACCAAACGCACTGACCGCCGAAAGAAGATTTTAAAGCGCGCCAGCGGCTATTTTCTGACCAAATCCAAGCTTTACCAGGCAGCGCAGGAGGCCGTGGAACGCGGCCTGAAGTTTGCCTACATCGGCCGCAAGCAGAAGAAGCGCCAGTTCCGTTCGCTCTGGATCGTGCGCATCAATGCTGCCTGCAAGCTCAACGGAATGAGTTACTCCACCTTCATCAACGGCCTGCGGAAGGCGGGCATCTCCCTGGACCGCAAGGTGCTGGCCGATATCGCCGCCAACGACGCGGCGGGCTTTGCCGCCTTGGCAGTCTCGGCCAAGGATGCGCTGGAGGCCGCCCAAAAAACACGCGAGGCGGCTTAAGCGAATTTTCTTTCCATCGGCTTGACAGCTCAGGCGCGGCCTTGGCCGCGCCTGAGCTGTCAAGCCCTGCCGCCGTCAGTGCCTGGCCCGCTACCGCAGCAACTCCGGCGCTTTGCCGCCGCAGACAGCGTTGCAAAGCGCCGGAAGGCTACACTGAATCGATGAAGTCTGTCTTGCCCGAGAGCCTTCGTCCGGTTCTCTTCCCCTTTTGGAGTCTGTTTCTGCTGACCCTTTGGCCCGGAGGCTTGCAGGCCCAAAAGACCCCGAAGCCAGCTCCTCTGCAGGTTGCCTTCACCTTCGATGACCTGCCGGCGCATGGGCCGCTGCCGCCCGGCGAGTACCGGCCTGAGCCGATCCGGACCATCCTCAAAGTGCTCCGGGAGAACCACATGCCGCAGACCTACGGCTTTGTGAACGGGTTCCGCACGGCGGAGTACCCCTACCAGACCGAGCTGCTGACGGAGTGGATCGCTGCCGGAGACGCTCTGGGAAACCACACCTGGTCGCATCCCGAGCTGGACAAGGAATCTGCGGCCAGGTATATCCACAACATCGCCGAGAACGAGCCCTTGCTGGAGAAGGTGGACCCCAAGGGTGATTGGCGCTGGTTCCGCTTCCCTTATCTGGAGGAGGGAAATACGGTGGCCAAACGCGAAGCGGTGCGCTCTTATCTTCTTGACCATCACTATCGGATTGCGGAGGTCACCATCGACTTTGGCGATTACCTTTGGAACGACGCCTATGCGCGCTGCGCAGTCAAGAAGGACGATGCCGCAATCGAGTCGCTGGCCAGCAGTTATCTGGCTACAGCCGATGAGTTCGTCACCTACTCGCGGACCCTCTCGCACCAGCTCTACGGGCGCGATATTCCTTATGTGCTGCTGCTGCATGTGGGAGCGTTCGACGCCAGGATGCTGCCCCGGCTGATTGCGTTATTCCGGCAACGAGGTTTCGAGTTTGTCACGCTGCCGCAGGCGGAGTCGGACCCAGCGTACAACGTCGATCCCAAGGTGGCCTATCCGGGCGGAGGGCTGCTGCTCGAACTGGAGGCACAAGTTCGCAACGTCAATCTGCCCGACGCCAACGAACCAGAGGACCAGTTGGCGAAGATGTGCCATTGAGGCGGCGTGGGTGGCAATGGAGCGGGCAAGCCCGCCGTGGATCCCGATTGTCATGGAAAACGCCCATCGAAGTCGATGGTGCCCTCTACACCTACACCGAACATACCTGAGCCAAGGAAGGCCACCAGCATCCTGGTTCGAGCATCTCACGCCAGGCTAAGCGCCGCCTCCATACTTCTTGCTTCGCCTTCGGCTACCCACGAAATCCATGGAAAGGCCTGTTTTGCGGGGCAAGATCAATGGTGACAGGGTTCACAAGGCCACCGAGTCGATTGACCAGACACTGGAACATCGCATAGTCTCGCCAGATAGGGATGTATGGCGGGAGGCCGGCGTCCTTGCGGGGCTCCTGGGACGGCTGCGACACCACTCAAGAACGAGCGGCGCAAAGCGCTCAATGACCCGTTGATCTATCTCAGGGCGGCCTGGGACGGCTGCGCGGTGCGCACTCTCGACGTCCTGGATTTTGATTGGCTGATGCAACTCGACGGCGCGGAGCAAGCCGCTTGCTATCGCAATCAGCATGGAATGGATAAGTTAACCGTCCGCCTGGACAAGAGCTTGCTTTCTGAGGAGATCCCAAGATGTATTCAATTCGCTTTCTGCCGCTACTTCTTCTGTCGTTCCTCCTGACTGCCATCGCGCCGAAGGCAGGGGCTCAGACCAATGCTAGCTCCGTCGCGCTCGCCGCAACCCCTCCCATGGGCTGGAATAGCTGGAATTACTTCGCGCGCAGGGTGACTGACGCTGACATTCGCGCTGCCGCCGATTTCATGGTCTCCAGCGGCATGCGGGATGCAGGCTATAGATACATCAACATTGATGACACCTGGGAGGGCCAGCGCGATGCGCAGGGGGTCATTCACTCCAACAGCAAGTTTCCCGATATGAAGGCCCTCGCGGATTATGTCCATTCCAAGGGCTTGATGCTCGGCATCTACTCGTCTCCGGGCCCCAAAACCTGCGCCGGCTATGAGGGCAGCTATGGCCATGTTCAGCAGGATGCCGACACCTACGCGAAGTGGGGTATCGATTATCTCAAGTACGATCTGTGCAGCTTTCACGGCGTGATGCAGAAGCAGGCGCCAAACGATCCGGCGGAGAGGATGCGGCTGATGGAAGATGCCTACGGAAAGATGCACGTTGCGCTGCAGCGAACCGGAAGGCCCATTGTCTTCTCTCTCTGTCAGTACGGCATGGACGCTGTCTGGGAGTGGGCGCCATCGGTGGGTGGAAACCTGTGGCGGACCACCGGCGACATTAAGCCGCGCTGGGATCGAATCTATACCATCCTTAGCCAGCAGTCGGGGCTCGCAAAGTATTCCGGCGCTGGACATTGGAACGATCCCGACATGCTGGAAGTCGGCAACGGCCAACTATCTCTGGCCGAGAATCGCTCTCACTTCTCCATGTGGGCCATGCTGGCTGCCCCCCTGATCGCGGGCAATGATCTGGCCACGATGACCCCGTCGGTACAGTCGATTCTCACCAACCGGGATGTGATTGCCATTGACCAGGACAAGCTCGGACAGCAGGCCAGGCGTGCCTATACCGACGGCGAGGTCGAAGTGTGGACGCGTCGGCTGGAGGGTGGCGGCCTGGCGATTGCGGTGCTGAATGCTGGTTCCCAACGCTATTCCACGCACCCGTTTCACCTCAATCTGTCAAGGCTTCATTTGCAGGGACGGCAGCAAGGTAAGAACCTGTGGACCGGCGAGCCGATCTCGCTGACTGATGGCATGCCTCTGGAAATCGACAGTCACGATATTCTTCTGGTTCGCATCCCTTCTCCACGCTACATCCAGAGATAGGAGTGCTCTTCGTGTCGCGGGGCAATCAGCCGTTTTTGCACATTTGACCTTCCTGAGCGCTCCGAGCAATTTCGCCCATGATGAGGTGGCTGGCTCCTCTCCGCTTGCGGCTCCGGCATCTGCTGCTGTTTGCAGCGCAGGCCGGCTCACGGCTAGCGGGTTCGAACCGGCTATCCCATACGGACGAGCAGGGTTTCCCATGGTTTGGCCCGCGCGATGATGAGCTCAACAATTGCAATGACCCAAACAGAGGATCCCAAAGCCTCCTCAAGGCGCTCGGAAGGGAATTCAACGCCCGGAGGAGCTTCGCCCCCCAAGGATGTGCCCGGACGGAAGGCGCGTGCTGTCAGCCGGTTTGAGATCTGCTGAGGCGATGCGTGCGTCTCCTCCGCGCAACGGTTCTGCCGGCCTTGAGCGTTTCTCTATTCTTTCGTCTTTCGATGGCCGGGTACTCCCGGTTCAGGATCTTCATGACCGCGGCCGGCGGATGACGTGGCGCGAAACTCTGCGCGGGCATTCTTCACTGCATCGCCGTTTGCCTCCGCCCACTCCCAGACGCCGCCAAACGCCTGCCCCAAGCCCTCGCCGAGCTGGGTAAGCTGATACTCCACATGCGGCGGTATGACAGGAAGAGCCATGCGCCGGACCAGACCATCGCTCTCCATCTGGCGAAGCGCTTTGGTTAGCACCTTCTGGCTCACTCCTCCGGCCAGTTTGCCAAGCTGGCTGAATCGCACCACGCCGTGCTCGGCAAGAACTTCAAGCACAACGACGGTCCGCTTGTCGGCGACGAGCTCAACGACCTCGCGTGCAAGAGCCCGGCGGGGGGTATCGAAGCCGCCCTGACCCCGGGTGGAAGATCGGGCCGCCTGGGGCGTGGAGGGAGCATGCATGACTGCGGCGGGAGCGGCATGGCCCGAGGAGTGTTTCTTCTTTGCCTTCTTGTGCTTTTTCTCCTTCTTCATCAGCGAACCTCCTGCGGCCGCTCCTGTTTTCCGTGAGGGATGGGATCGACAAAAGGGCGCCCACTTCCCAAAAGCAAGGTACACCCCTAAGCTATCTCTGAGGAAGATCCAGAACCGATCGAGGAGATGCAACGATGAGGGCAAAGGGAAACACGATCTTGATCACCGGCGGAGGCTCAGGCATCGGGCGGGGGCTTGCGGAGGCGCTGCACCGGCAGGGCAACCAGGTCCTGATCGCCGGGCGGCGCAGCGGCGTGCTGAAGGAGACGGCAGAGGCCAATCCGGGCATGCGCTTCTTTTCGCTGGACATCGAAGATCCCTCGGCGATCCGGGGACTTGCGATCCAAGTTGCGGCGGAGTTCCCGGGACTGAACGTGCTGGTGAACAACGCGGGCATCATGCGCACGGAGAATCTGCTGGCGGATGCAGTAGAGCTGGAAGATGCCGAGGCGATGGTGCGAACCAACCTGCTGGGCCCGATACGTCTCACTGCGGCTCTGCTGCCGCTGCTGCGCAGCCAGCCCAGCGCCACCGTCATGAACGTAAGCTCGGGTCTGGCCTTCGTCCCGTTGGCGCTGACTCCGGTCTACAGTGCCACCAAGGCGGCTCTCCACTCCTACACCTGCTCGTTGCGCTACCAGTTGAAGGACACCGAGGTCGAAGTGCTGGAGCTGATTCCACCCTACGTGCAGACGGACTTGATGGGCGGAGCGGAAGACCCCCGGGCGATGCCTTTGACGAAGTTCATCGCCGAGACCATGGAGCTGCTTAACGCTGAACCGACGCCGGCCGAAATCTGCGTAAAGAGCGTGCATGGCCTGCGCTATGCCACTGAGAGCGGCCGGTTCGACGCTGTCTTTCGGAGGTTGAACGATTCCTTTGTAAAAAGCTGAGTGGCAAAGGACGGCAGGGGGACCTGGACAGTCCATCCCCGTGAGCCAGCGCAGCGCTGGTCTTCGCCGGCCGGAATCAGCTCCGCCAGCCGGGTATCTCTTCCCGGCCTGTGTCGAGCCAAAGGCATGCTCTATCCTGTAGGCATGCCCACTCCCGTGGAACTTGATTTCAACCCTCCGCAGCCGGCGGAGTCCGGCCGCAAAACGGATGGTCCTCCACCTTTTGAATCCTGGGGACGCTATCCCGCTTACGGCGCGGAGTTGAAGCATCTGCACTGGCAGGGAGACTACCCACGCGCCATTGACGGCGTGCATCACGGCGCCCTGGCCGTCGGAATGGGCAGAAGCTATGGCGATGTGTGCCTGCTGAAGGATGGCACGCTGCTGCAGACCACCACGATGGACCGCCTGCTGGACTTTGATCCGGCCACCGGGCTGCTGACCGCCGAGACAGGGATCACGCTGGCCCAGATCCTGGACTTCGCCGTGCCGCGGGGATACTTTCTTCCCGTAACGCCGGGAACCAAGTATGTCACGCTGGGTGGGGCGATCGCCAACGACATCCATGGGAAAAACCATCATCGATCCGGGACCTTTGGCTGCCACGTCACGCAGTTTGAACTGGTGCGATCCGACGGCCGCCGGATGCTCTGCTCTCCGACCAGCCACCCCGACTACTTCGAGGCGACCATCGCGGGCATGGGATTGACGGGCGTCATCCCCTGGGCGCAGATCCGGCTGAAGCCGATCGTGAGCCGGATGATCGACTATCAGGGGACTCAGTTCCATGGCATCGATGAGTTTCTGGATATGAGTTCGCAGGCCGCGCACGTCGAGTACACGGTGAGTTGGGTGGATGTGACCGCTACGGGGAAGAACTTCTGCCGGGGCATCTTCATGCAGGGTGACCACTCTCAGGCTCCGTCGCCGTTGAAGCCTTCTCCCAAGCCGAAGCTGGTCTTCCCCATGGACCTGCCGGGGTTCGCGCTGAATCGGCTGAGCGTGGGGGCTTTCAATACGCTCTTCTTTCACAAGCAGATGAAGAAGCGGGTGAGCGCGCTGTCGGACTACGAGCCTTTCTTCTATCCGCTGGATGCGGTGCTGAAGTGGAACCGGATGTATGGCAAGCGAGGTCTTTTACAGTTCCAGTATGTGATTCCGTGGGAGCACGCGAAGGAAGGAACGGTTGCGATCCTGTTCGAGGTCGCGAAGTCCGGCATGGCCAGCTTTCTGGCTGTGCTGAAGGCCTTTGGTGACGTGCCCTCGCCGGGGATGATGAGCTTTCCCAAGCCTGGGATTACCCTGGCGCTGGACTTTCCCATCAAGCCGGAGAAGAGCTTCGCCCTGTTTGATCGCCTCGCGGAGATGACGCGCGAGTTCGGCGGACGGCTGTATCCAGCCAAGGACGCGCGCATGACCTCAGCCCAGTTCCAGGCCTTTTACCCACAGTGGGAGCGCTTTGCGCGCTTCAAGGATCCGGCGTTGACCTCCAGCTTCTGGGAGCGAGTGATCGGCGGGCGGCTTGGCGTGGGAGGAAGTGGACGATGAGCCTAGACGGTCAAAACCCAACCAAAGCCATCCAGGATCCGGCCATGCAGGATCCGGCAACCGGCTCTCAGCCTGCGCCCGTCGTGCGTGCGGAGGACCGGGCCGCTGTGGTCAGCGGCGCCACCGGTCCGCAGCGTGCGCAGCTCGCCCCCGAACAGCCTCTGGCCTTGCGCAGCGTCCGGGAGCAGGTGGAAGACGCTCGGCATACGGCGCGCAAGATTCTGGTGCTGGGCGCGACCTCGGGAATCGCGGAGGCCTGCATTCGCCAGTGGGCCCAGCGTGGGGATGCCCTGTATCTGGTGGCGCGGAACCCGGACCGGCTGGCTGCGGTCGCGGCGGATGCGCGAACACGCGGGGCCTCTTCTGTGGGTAGCGCGGTGGCGGACCTGGATGATACGGCGGCGCACCCGGAGCTGCTGGCGCACGCCATCAACGGGCTGGGCGGGCTGGATGTGGCCTTTCTGGCGATGGGGGTGCTGGGCGAGCAAAGCCAGGCCGAGCGCAGTTTTTCTGCAGCCCATCAGATTCTGCACACCAACTTGACGGCTCCGGTGAGCCTACTCACGTGGCTGGCAAACTATACGGCGCAGCGCCACGCGGGAACGCTGGCCGTGCTTAGTTCGGTCGCCGGCGAACGAGGACGCCGCTCCAACTACGTCTATGGAAGCTCCAAGGCGGGCTTGACAGCGTTTGTGGATGGTCTGCGCAACCGCATCGACCGCGATGGCGTGCGGGTGATGACGATCAAGCCCGGCCCGGTGAAGACGGCGATGACCGAGGCGATGAAGGGTAGCGAGAAGTTTGCCGATGTGGAGGCTGTGGCTTCCACCTTGGTGAAGGCGATCGACCGGGGCAAGGATATCGTCTACGTTCCAGGGATCTGGAGGATCATCATGGCAGTCATCCGGGCCATTCCGGAGCGGGTCTTCAAGAAACTGAACCTATAGACCCGTAGACCTGTAGACCCGGGAAGGGTACGGCCGCTGCTTTTGGAAATCCTGGGTACAAATCTGTGGGAAGCCGGTGGGGAAGCCGTGCGAGACCTGTGCGTAACTTGTGGGCAGGCCTGTGAGGAAGCTGTGGATGGACCTGCGGAAATGCTGCTCATTGACTCCGAGAATCCTGTGCATTGCCCGCGAGAATCCTGTGTATGGTCTGTGCAGACATCCTGGATATCCGGGCTGCTTTGAAGCCGCCTCCTCGGCCCCGAAGAGCTACGGAGGAAAAAGCCCCGCGCCGGGCGTTCGGCTGAAGAGCGATCTACTGGCCCGGGGGTGGGGCTTTCATCAGGTTCACAAAGAGATCTTCGAAGCGTTTCAGGTCCAGATCCTGCTGCACATGCACGGGCTGCATCGGACCCTCGGAGCCATCGAGCGCAGGTTTGTTGGCTGCGGTCCAGGTAAGCGTGTCGCCATAGTGGGGCCCTGGCGCGGTATCCACGTCGACGTACAGGGTGGTCTCGCGGGTAATGATCGCGGGGTCGAGCCAGGCGGCGGCGGCAAGCTCATCCCACTGGTAGTAGAACCGATGGCTGTACCTGGCGATGTACTGAGCGGCGGGTGAGCTCGACTGTCCGATCTGGCGAAGGATCTCCGGAGTGAAGCGGGTCTTCAACGCGATGTCGGCGTCGGTGAGCTCGATGCGCGGCCAATGCGCGCGCAGGACGATGTGCGCCGCCTCGGGATCGAACCAGAAGTTGAACTCGTGGCGCGGGTCGGCTGCGAACTCAGGGTCATCGGTCCGCGGGTTGAGGCTGCCACCCATGATCACGATTCCTTTGCTCAGCTCAGCGAAGTGGGGATCGATGGAAACGGCCAGAGCGATGTTGGTGAGCGGACCGGCGGCGTAGATGGTCACCTGGTGAGGATGGGCGTGAACCTGGCGGATGAGGAAGTGAGCGGCATCCTCGTCCAGCGGATGGGTGGTGGGCTGGCCCTCCCGGAGAGCGGGAATGACGAAGGGGCCGTGGTAGGGCTGCGGGCTGTGCTGGGCCAGGCCGCCCCAGGCGCCGTAGTAAAAGGAACTGCCGATCGATGCGGCCTGATGCATCGTCTGCGCCTGGGTGCGCAGCAGCGGAAAGACCGCGCCGGGCGCCACGGGAACGTCGCTGCGGTGAATCAGCTCCAGCATGCGCAGGGTGTGCTGCACCTCTTCAGGTTCCCAGGCGTCGCCAGTAACCATCGTGATGCCGAGCACCTTTATTTCCGGAGACTGCAACAGCATCATCATCGACATCTGGTCAGATCCGCCGGGGCCGGAGCCATCCTGGTCGATGAGCACCAGTCGTTGCGCAGGCCGGGGTGGCTGAGCGCCGCCGGGCAAGCATAGAGTCGTCAACAGAAGAAGAAGCGCGGGGGACGATCTCATAGCCAGAACACCTCGGGCAGCGATCATGGAGCCTCAGCGAAGCGGATGAGGCTATTTTAAGACCTTACCGGCACCGGCGGCATCGCAGCGTATGTTGATGCGCTGTGCGCTCCGGGCCCGTTGAATTCGCTTTGAATCGCGCGTTCGTCCGGCGTTCCTTGCGGCTTGGCGCGTCACCGGGCAGCATTGACCAGGCCCACAACGGAGATTCAGGTGAACTGCTCCCGGAGAGTTTCCGGCGGCTCAGGCGGAGCGTTGGCAGCCGGATCAGGCGCCACGCAAAGGACTCCTGCGACCGCAGCATGGGTACAAAGATCGCACAGCCTTACGGATCCTTTCGCAGAGCCAACCTTTCGGCGTTTGGCTCGCGGCGACCGTGCCAGAGCTGGAGATCGCCGCCGCTGCCGCACATGGATTGAATTACGACCACAAACACAGAGGACAACGCGTCCGTTACGTATGACTACGAAGAAGCAGTCACCCTGCTGATGGATTTTTGGGCAGAGGCAGGTTCGATTTTGCAAGAAAGGGGTACGTCGCCATGAAGATTTTGCGAGTTGAAATTGCTTCTCGGGAAGCTTACAAGAGGCGGACCCTGGCCATAGCCAAGGGAGAGCATGTTCCCGCAAAAGATGAGCCGAAGATCTGGTTCGAATCTCTACCCACGTTGTCGCAGGTGCTTTCCGGCCAAAACCGGAGCTTGCTCAAGCTAATTCTCCAGACCCACCGCTAATCTCTTCGAGAACTCGCCGAGAACTCAGGGAGGGCGACGTCAAACCTTTCACGAACCCTGCGAACAGTGGAACGATATGGTCTGGTGCGTTTCGAGCCGGGGCCGAACTGGAGATGTCATTTCAAAGTTGACAAGGAGCGATCTTTATCAGGGCATGAGTCATGGGCGAAGATCGGGAACAGATCGCACCGCTTCGACTCGGCAAAATGATTGAATCGATCTCCCGCCGGAAAGCTTGTCACGGTCCCATCTTTGAAACCGTAACCTGTTGATAGAACGATACGCACAGCAACGACGCGCTTGAAGACGCGCTTGCCGGTATGATCGTCTTCTGATGAGAATGACGCGCTTTCTGCTGATTGCTTTCTTCCCGCTGGTGGCGGGCGGGGTAGGCTACGGACAGGGCACCGTGCCGACCTTCCGGTACGATACGGCCCACGGACCCGTAACGCTGCCGGGACGGAGCCCGGCGCAGGGTGGCATCACGGTGATCCAGACCGTGCTGGCGCCAGTACGGCTGCAGTTCGACGCCACGCGGGTCATTGGCAAGCCGGTGACGCTGGATGCCGCCGATGATATCCCGCAGGTGTTGCGATCACCTGTGTTCGCAAAGGCGGCCTTCGGGGCCGAGGGAGCGATGCAATATGTCGATGCGATGCTGCGCACGACGACAGGGACGGCAAAAGCGGCGGGATGGCATACGCTGCTGCGTGTGTCGGAGGTGCGGCCGTTGACGGTGGAGATTCCGGCCGGTCACGGATATGTGCTCACCTCAAAGCGGACAGGGACCAAGTTGGGGATGGTGGATCAGGAGTACCTCCAGCGGGTGCTCTTCCAGCGGATAGCGCACGAGGATGGCAAGCTGATCATCGCCGTGACCCAGAACACCGGCTACTACACCTATGGCGACGCGACGGTGTGCTGCTCATGGGGAACGCATGGCGTGGACGAGGTGACCGGAAACTCGTTTGTGCTGGCGTCGTATCTGGAGGCTACGCCGCCGCTGGTGAAGGAACGCGATGTGCAGCCGCTGACGGAGCAACTGGCGGAGTGGGTGAATGACCCCCTGCATGACCCGTTGTTCCATATTTCGTTCAGAAAGCCCTTGCCGTCGGGAGAGAACGTGGTTCCGGCTTGGAGATGGCCGGCGGAGGCGCAGCAAGCGCATTCCGCATGCGGTGGAGACAGCCCGGCAACGAGGTATACGCTCGAGGAGCCGCTGGACACCAACCAGCGCAGCGATCTACCCGCGGGGCCGGCGCAGAAGATGCTGGCGAGCGGTTCGGCGTGGCACGTAGCGAATGTGGCGCTGATGGATTGGTACACCGGAGGAGCAGGGCCATACAGCTTCCCAAATCGACAGATGTTACAAGCGCCGGCGGAACGATGCTCCGTGCGGCATAGGCCCAGGGCCGTAACCATGAATGTGCCGGCGGCTCCGCCGGAGGTAGCGGCCGTACCCTCGGCCGGCACAACAAATGGGCACGAACTCATCGGGTACTGGACGGGAAATGGACCGAGAGGAACATTGCTGCGACTGCGCGATGTCTCCCCGCAATGGGATGTGATTCTGGTGGCGTTTGCCAACGTCAATCGCCAGGCGCCGGAAGGCACAATGCAGATGCACCTGCGCCCCGGCATGGACTTGGGACAGGTGAAGGAAGACATTGCCTGGCTCAAGAGCCGGGGCAAGAAGGTGCTGATCTCGCTGGGCGGCGGAGGCGAGTATTTCTCGCTGGCGCAGCGATCGAGCATCTCCAACTTCGTCAATTCGGTAACGCAGATTGTGACGGAGTATGGGTTTGATGGAATCGACCTGGACTTCGAGTCGCCCTCCCTGAACCTGGACCCGGGGGACAACGACTTCCGGCATCCGAAGACAGCCTCCGTGGTGAACCTGATTGCGGCGCTGCACCAACTTCGAGAACACTTCGGTCCCAGCTTCATGCTGACGCTGGTGCCGGAGGGGACACAAGTTCCGGGAGGATATCCCAGCTACGGCGGCCAGTTCGGAACGTATCTGCCGCTGCTGTGGGGCGTGCGGGACATGCTGACGTTTGTGGATGTGCAGGACTACAACTCGCCGCCGCTCGAGGGTCTGGATGGTGAGGCCTATGAGATGGGTTCGGTGAACTACGATGCCGCAATGACGGAGTTGCTGCTGCACGGGTTCAATGTAGCCGGCCGCGCGGGCGAGTTCTTTCCGCCCGTGCCTGCGGACAAAGTAGCGGTGGGGTTTTTGACGGGGACGGCGACTCCGAAACTCGTTCGCGGGGCCATGCAATACCTGATCACGGGGAAGGCTCCTGAGGGAGTGACCTACCGATTGCAGCGGCCCGCCGGATATCCGGAGATGATTGGCGCGATGTTCTGGACAATTGACGGAGATCGGATGGAGAACTACGACTTTTCCAATCTGGTGGGGCCGCAATTGCATGGCTATCCAGACGTAAAGAGCGCAAAACAATCGGGGGGACGATAACTGCCGCTTTTGCCGTCAGAGAAAGGTTCTTGATCCGGCCTGAGCCTACTTTCTTGCGGCATAAGCGATGGGAGGTTCTTTGAACAAGGCCTTGGCGCCGTCTGGATCGGTTCCAACTGAGAGTCGCGCCTTTGGCCGAGACAAACAGTTCAGATTTCATTTGCCGTTCGCTGCACAATGCCGGATGGGCAGAACCCTTGGTCGCATTCGCGGCGTGGCCGGTGGGCGGCAGCGGATCTCAACGGCCGGGGTGAAACCTCGCAGAGAGCGATACGATAGACTGGTAGCAGCGCAGGCTCCGGCTCTTCAACAGCCGTGAAGCCCGGCGTAACTTTGATGCCGTCGAGCGCAACCCAGCGCCGACGCGCTCTCTCTTCAAGATAAAAAGAACAGGACAACCTACGCAGTGAGCAACCCGACGACCGCCCAGACCATCCGCAACATCGCCATCATCGCCCATGTGGACCACGGCAAGACCACGCTGGTGGACGCTATGCTTCGCCAGTCCGGCACCTTCCGCAGCAATGAGGTGGTGGCCGAACGGATTATGGACTCGAACGATCTGGAAAGGGAGCGAGGCATCACCATTCTGGCCAAGAACACGGCCATCCACTACAAGAACTCCAAGATCAATATTGTGGACACGCCCGGCCACGCGGACTTTGGCGGCGA
>JAJYZE010000298.1 GCA_021800195.1 Acidobacteriota bacterium | reverse complement strand
TTTTCAGCCTGCAGGCGGATGGTTACGGTACACCCTGCCGGCACGTGCTTCATCTCATTGTCCAGCAGGTTGGCAACCGCGCGGTGCAGCAGCGCCGCGTCAGCGGAGACCATCAAGGCTCGGCTGCTGCGCAGTTGCATATTCAAACCTCGTTCAGACATGGATGGGGCATAAAGATCCATCATCAAGCGGATCAACTCGTCCAGATCAATCTCCGATCGCCGAAGGCGCAGCGCATCGGCTCGCGCCTCAGCCAGATCGAGGGAGGTGTTTAGAAAGTCGGCCAACCGGTCCAGTTCGTCGATCGCTGCGACGATCATCGACTTCCATTCAGGCTCGCCGCTCTCCAGCCGCTTGGCTGACAGCGAAAGTTCCAGCTTGCCCCGAATCGCTGTCAGCGGGCTGCGCAGGTCGTGCGCCAGGGAATCGGTGATGGTGTGCAGTTGACGCACGGAGTTCTCGATTCTATCCAGCATCCGGTTCAACGTAAGAGCCAGTTGCCCAATCTCATCGTTGCGCGGCGCCGAGGGCACGCGCTGGCTGAGATCCGATTCGCCGATCTGCGATGCCACCTCGCTGATCCGCCGAACATGGCCCAGCATCCGCCGCGTGGTATAGAAGACCAGGCTGAACTCCAACAAGATGATCAAGAGCGCCACCGAAAGAAACCGCAGGCGCAGATCTCTCAATACCCGAAGTTCATCCCGTTCGGAAAGGCCCAGGTAGACGTAGCTCCCATCGTCTATCCGCGACGCAACCACGCGAAACGGTATGGGGAAGCCTTTGACCTTAAGATGAAACGGGACGTCTGGTGTCGCATGGATGGTGCGGATCGCTTCTAGATTCGCTTTTCCGTTCCCGGCACCCACCCAAAGCTTGGCCGGCCCGGTTGGATCTGCCTGCAGGAAGAACACAGCATCGTTTTCTTCGTGCTCATCGCCGGTCCGATTCGGGACCTCGTTGCTGGCCAGTTCAGCGACCTCGCCGACCACCCGGCGATAGAGGCGATCTTTTGGAGTTCTCTCGGCCACATCGCTCAGCACCTGCACTTCGCCCGAGAGCCAGGCATCGCTGCGCCGCTGAATGTCTTTGGCCACAAAACCGTGCAGCTCGGCGAACACCAGAGAGGCCCCTAAGGTAAAGGCCAGCGTCGCCCAAAGAGAGACTCTCCAGGCCGCGCTATGCGGTTGCCGCTTCTTGAGCTTCGAGTACATATCCAACACCTCGCAGGGTTTTGATCAACGGAGCGCGCCCCTCCGTATCGACCTTACCGCGCAACCGATAAATATGCACGTCCACCACGTTGGTATCCGGTTGAATTCGCATCCCCCAAACCTCTGCCAGGAGCATCGAGCGCGTCACTACTCGCCCCGCGTGGCGGCACAGATACTCCAGAAGTCCGAACTCCTGCGGGCTCAGATTCAGAAGATCCCCGGCGCGTGAGGCTCTTCGTCTGAGCAAGTCTAACTCCAGGTCGCCAACCCGGAGCATTGTCGGCGCCGCGCTGGCGGCGATGTTGCGTTTGAGCAGATTCCGCAGGCGCGCCAGCAGCTCGGCCATGGCAAACGGCTTGGTAAGGTAATCGTCCCCGCCCAGTTCAAGGCCGGCGACACGGTCGTCTACGGACCGCCGCGCGGAGAGAATCAGCACCGGACTCGTTACGCCGATCTTTCGCAGCCGCAAGATCAGATCGATTCCATCCAGGTCGGGCAGCCCCAGGTCAACGATGAGCGCATCGTAGATATGCGCGGAAGCAAGCTTCTCCGCAGCCTGAGCATCGTTTGCGAGGTCCACCTCATAACCGGCATCGGCCAGCGACGGCTTCAGAAAGTTTTGAATCTCGAGTTCGTCTTCTACCAGAAGCAGCTTCATGAAGCGATGGTAATCCCTTCATTCCATTGACTCCCATAGTCTTTCATCGGCTTGCCCGGCATGAACAAATTGTCATTGGGCTGGGCGGGATTCAATGCTATCCACAGAATCTGTGCTTCGTCTGAAGAACAAAGCCAAGCAAAAGCTCAGGCAAAGCGCATCATCCAGAGATGGAAGCTATACCCCACGCTCGGTCACAAAATTGCCTGTGGGTTGGGCTCATCCCTCTCATCCATGCTACCGCTTAAGGAACCCGTTGGGCTTTGGCCGAGCTTAGAGCTGGTTAGATCCAGATCCCTACGGCCATGCAAGACGGCACACCGAAGAATGGAAGGTGAACGCATGATCCGTCCCAAGCTTGTTCTCTTCGCCTACCAGCTACGCAGAGCGCTTTCCGATGTCTCTACCAGCATCCTCCTTCTCTGCGCGCCCTCGTTGACGCTGCGCCTGATGCGCATGCAGTCACCGCCCGACGCTCTTCTTTTTCTCTCCTGCATCTGCTCCCCTCGAACATCAAGCGGCCGTCAGAGCCCTTGCGCGATGACTTCATTCCGGGACTCGACCGCGCCCTGTGCGCTTTCTTTGCCGGCAGAAGGAGACGCTTCCATTACGAGAGGATGGACACCGACTCGATGATCCGTTCCGGTCTGTTCTGTTCAACGAACCATCCCTCCGCGGTATACGGGACTCCGGCGCTGCTTGTTCTTGCTCCTGTGGCCATCGCGTCCGCCCTGCTCCGGATGATTCTCGCTATCCTTCGGGTCCTGTCTTTTGTCTCGTCTGTGGGGGAGCCTGCTATCGTACTGAAGCAGCCGCACCGTCTGTTTTACGATGCCGGGGACTGGCGTAGCCCTTCCCATTTACCAAACCGAATGCCGATATTTCCGCTCTGGAAGCCTCCCGAGCCGAGATCTCGACTTGTCTGGTGGCAAGGTGCGGAAGCTGGATGGGTCGATCCCGATGAGCCGGTCCGGGTGAGTCGGTCCCGGTGAGTGAGTCCGGGGGTTCCCTCTGATCGTAATGCTTTTGAGAGCAAAACTTCTTTGCCAACGCAAACAACCAACGCTCGAAGGAGACCATCCCTGATGATGATCAAGACGACTCTACGCACCCTGCTCGTATCTCTGGCTACCTTTTTCACCCCCTTTGCCCTAGCGCAGCACCAGAACTTCAGCATCAGTCCCAGTCTCAGCGTCGTTGACTTCACCTTGGCGAGCAATGACGACACCACCAAGGGAACCTTCCAGGTGGAGAAGGGAAGCGTAACTTTCGATCCGAACTCATCTCAGCTCAGCGGCTTGATCTTGGTCTCAGCGGCAACCGGGAACAGCGGTATCGCCGGTCGCGATAAGAAGATGCTCAAGGAGGTTCTGCAGGCGAGCAAATTCGCCGATATCACCTTTGCTCCGCAGAGCTACACCGGGACGCTGGCCCTAACCGGCGACTCGACAGTTCAGGTAACTGGAGTCTTTACTCTCCACGGCACGCCTCACACCATCACCGTGCCCATGGTGATTCACATTGAAGGCAGCCGGTGCACGGCGACGACAAATTTCAAAGTACCCTACGTTCAGTGGGGGCTGAAGGATCCTAGCTGGTTCGTCTTTCGAGTAGCCAAGCAGGTGGATATTCATCTCACCATGCGAGGCCTGATCTCCCCCGTCAGTTGAGGTATGTTCCGCTTTTCGGTCGACCGTTGAGCGTGAGGCTGAGCCAAGCTTGGGATCGTCAGGTGTGAGAGCCCCCGCTGAAATCTCCCTCCCCAAAGGCTCCTTCGACTTGCAAAAGTTCTGGTCAGCTAAACTAGCCGATGTTGCACTCGGCACCTGAATCCCAATCTGCGTGCGGGCTGGTAAAACACGCAAAATAAGATAGATAGGTTGGTGGAGGCGGCGGGAGTCGAACCCGTCATCGGCACTGAAAACACTCAAGTTACTGAAACTGAGAATGCCTGAAAACCGCTGAATTCCACGATTGCCAGCTTTGCGTACAAATCGCGTACAAAGAATTTCAGGAAATCCCAGAACTCCGGCAGCTGCATCTTCCGGTCCGTATTAGCGGACGGTCTGAAGTATTCTTTGTTCTTTATACATCAGACCCCTTCTGAAATGGCCGGGGATTCGGAGCCCTCATTTGTGCCTGCCGGCTATGAGCCTCACCTGATCAAGGACGTGCCGTTCGTTCCTGAGAGTTAGTGCCTTTTGGCCACAATTGACGCGGTAGACCACCAGATTGTCGTCACCGCCAACAGTGCTCGGGAACACAAGGCCCTGGATTCCGGCGGAGATGAGTTCGCGGGCCAAAGCCATC
>JAJYZE010000297.1 GCA_021800195.1 Acidobacteriota bacterium | reverse complement strand
GACCGCTTGCGTGCCGTCTGATCGGCTGCACCCACTGGCTTGGTATCTTTGGATTCTACAAGGATTGGCTGAAGCTGGAGACGCCGATGCCGGAAAATGGACACAGGAGGGTAAACTGAAACATCTGCTCCGCCAATCTTTCCTACCCACGGATAGGGGAACTCGTCCTTGAGCTTGTTTGGCTATCTCCTGATGCTTTCCGGCTGGCTGCTGACGCTGGCCTCTCTGTTCCTGCTGGCAGGGGTGGGCCAGCGCCTGCTCTTTGTTGCTGCCGGCCTGGCGGTGGAGCTGCTTGGCCTGGGCCTGCTTACTTATCGTTACCGCGCGCTGCAAAGGGAGGCGCGATGAGCGTGAATCTTTGCCTGATGAGCCTGCTTCTGATTCCCTTTGCGGCCGCGGGCCTGGCGCTGATCCAGCAGGGCCTGGGGCGCAGCCGCAGCGCCGCCCATTCCATGCTCTGCTCGCTGTGCGCGTCGGCCACCGCGGCGATCGTCTTTGTGTTGGTTGGATCGGCATGGATGGGCTTTGCGGGAGGCGCGGCGCACCGGCTGCATCTGGCGGGCAGGACGATCGACTGGCTGGGCGCGGAGCCCTTCTTCGCCGCCGGCATCGGCTCCAGCCTGCTGGCCGGCCCCTACCGTGCGCTGGTGCTGGCCTACGGGATCTTCGCCGCCGGCCTGGCCGCCCTGATTCCCATCAACTCCGGCAGCGACCGCTGGCGGCTGTCTGCGGTGGCAGCGGCCAGCGCGCTGCTGGCGGCCGGCATCTTCCCGCTGTTTGGGCACTGGGTGTGGGGCGGCGGATGGCTGGCGCAGCTGGTGCCGCTGTTTGGCCTCCCTGGCTTTTCGGATCTGGGCGGCGCCGCCGGGATTCAGGTTCTGGGCGGCCTGGGTGCACTTTCGGTGGCCTGGATCGTAGGCCCGCGCCAGGGCAAGTACAGCGAAGGAGTGGCCGCGGCTATCCCCGGACACAACATCGTCCAGGTGCTGTTCGGCTGCATGCTGGCGCTCATCGGCTGGATCGGGTTGGAGTCCGCCACCTCGCTGCTGTTCTACGGCGCGGGGGTTGGCCAGATCGCCCTCACTCTGGTCAATGCCATGCTGGCCGCATCCTCCGGCTGCCTGGCCGCGATGCTGACCACCCGCCTGCGCTACCGCAAGCCCGATGCCTCCCTAAGCGCCAACGGCTGGATCGCGGGACTGGTAGCGGGCTCGGCCGGTTGCGCCCGACTCACCTGCGCCGAAACCATCCTGATCGCGCTGGTCGCCGGGACTCTGGTGACCTTCCTGGTGGAGACCCTGGAGCTGCGCCTGCTGATCGACGATCCGGGCGGCGCGATCTCCGTGCATCTGGGGGCTGGTCTGTGGGGCATGCTGGCCTGCAGCCTCTTCGCTTCCGGCCGCGCCGGCTGGGTAGCGTTGCTCCTGGCGCAACTGATCGGAGCGGCGACGTTGCTGGGCGCAATCTTTCCGCTGATCCACATCTCCCACCGCCTGCTCAACCGCCTGATTCCCTTCCGAGTGGATGCGGACGGCGACTGGCAGGGCATGGACATTCGCGAGCTGGGCGCGGGAGCTTACCCGGAGTTTGTCTTGCACGCCGACGAGTTTACGCCGCGGTAGAGGCTACAGACCCACATCTCGAAAAGCCCGAGATGTGGGGACCCCGATCTTACCGAGCAACGTCCTTGCCTATTCCAGCCACAAACGGACCGACGGCAGACGCTAGGGATGCCGCGATACCAGCAGTAACAGGGCAAAGAGGAGCAGCGGAATCAGCGCCAGTCCGGCGTAGACCAGCAGGCGGCGGCGCTGCGGAGACCGGCGCTTCTGCCACTGCTCGGCATCCGGGCGGGCAGCCACGCCGACCTGGTCCTGATGCAAGAGGTCATGGGCCATCTCGCGGGCGCTGGCATAGCGGTTTTTGGGCTCACGCTCCAGGGCGCGGTAGACGATCTCCTGCAGTTGCGGCGAGATGGAGGCATCGCGCTCGCGGGGCGGAACGGGTTGATTCAACAGCCGGTCATTCATCACAGTCAGGGGATTGGGGCCGGTGAAGGGCGTCGCGCCGGTGAGCATCTCATACAGCATCACGCCCAGGGCATAGACATCGCTGCGCGCGTCTCCGCGCTTGCCGCGCACCTGCTCGGGTGAGATGTAGTCCGGCGTTCCCAGACTCTGGGAGAAGTGCGCGAAGGTGAGCCGCCGCGCCCCTTGGCTGCCGGCGATACCGAAGTCGATCAGGTGAATGGCGTCGCTCGAGTCCACCATGATGTTCTCGGGTTTGAGATCGCGATGCACCACGCCATTGGCGTGGACGTGTTCCAGAGCCTGGCAGATCCCCACGGTGAGCTTGACGGCGCGCTCCACGGGCAACTTCCGCTCCTCATTCAGGATCTGGCGCAACAGCCGGCCCTCCAGCCACTCCATCACCATGTACACCTGGGATCTGTCCGGATTGGGGAAGACCTTCATCACCCCGGGGTGATCCAGGCGCATGCCGATCTCCTCCTCCCGGCGGAAGCGATCGAAGAGGGCCGGGTCGCTCTCCACCTCGGCATGGGGCACCTTGATGGCCACCTGTTGGCCGTTACGGGAATCGCTGGCCCGGAAGACGGTGGCCATGCCGCTGGTGGCGACGATCTCCTCGAGTTGATAGACGTCGAGCCGGTCCCCTGGATGCAGGGTAAGGTTGGGAGCAAACATTTAGAGCAACCTGTAGGGACGGCCGCGGTAGAGTCCCATCCTCTCTACGGACTTGATGCGGATCAACTGCACACTGATGTTGTCGGGCCCGCCGGCCTCATTGGCCGCCTGGATCAGGGCCTGGGCCGCCGCCTCCAGGCGGCTGTGTTGCAGGATGGTCTCCAAAATGGACTTGTCCGGCACGGAGCCATGCAAACCGTCGGTGCATAGCAGAAGAATGTCTCCCGGCAGAACATTCACGGTCATGGTGTCGGCGGCGACAAATAACTCACTGCCCAGAGAGCGGGTGAGCAGATGCCGACCGTCGTTGCTGGCGGCCTCCTCCTTGGAGAGAATTCCCAACCGCACCTGCTCCTCGGCCATCGTGTGGTCGCGGGTCAACTGGGTTCCATTGCCGTTGCGAAACAGATAGCAGCGAGAGTCGCCCACGTGGGAGACCACGGCTGAGTCAAAGCGCAGCGCACAGGCGACAAAGGTGGTGCCCATCCCTTGGCCCGCGGCGTCCCGGGCAGCGCTTCCGGCGTCATAGACGGCCGCATTGGCCTCCTGCACCAGGCGCGGCAGAAGCGAGACGTGCATCACGCCCCGGGGCATCTTGCGAAAACCTTCCAGCGCGGTCTGGACAGCCAGGCGCGAGGCCACCTCGCCGTACTCATGGCCGCCCATGCCGTCAGCGATGGCGAAGAACCAGCCCTGGGAGTGGACCTGGGCCGGACCCATCGGCAGAACGTGGCCCAGGGAGTCTTCGTTGTTGCTCCGAACTCTTCCCTGATCAGATAACTCGGCGAACTCAAGATCAAGCATGGGGACCGACCTGCGCTTTGAAATCTAGAAAACCTGTTGTCCACAACTCATCTGCAAAACTTGCCGCCCAAAACGATTGCCTAAAACCTGCTGCTCAAAAACTGCCCCCGGGCTCCCGCGACCACTCACCGCTCGCCCAACCGGGATTCGATCCCCCCGGAAGCATGGCATTGCCGCCCTTCCTTCCGCTTGCTCTATGCGCTCTGGCCTGGCCATGTCTTCGCGGTCGGACGATCAAGCTCTTGCCGCGCATTCGCATTCGGACAGCCGGATGGAGAGAAGCAGTCAGGATGGAGCTGGGGGAAGGCTGGCGCATTGCACTCAGTCTACGCTGAAAGCGCCGAGCTGGGGTGGACGCCGCCGGGCAGAACGACGGGAATATCTCGGGGGTGGTCAATGGGATGGACTCGACCGGCGGGCGGAATCAGAGCTACAGTTATGATGCTTTGAACCGGGTAGTGCAAGGGGGTGATGCGGCGCACTGGGGCGAGAGCTACACGTACGACAACTGGGGTAATCTGCCAGCCAAGACGGTGACGCTGGGTTCCGGGCGCCAGTTCTCGGTGACGGCGTATGCGAACAACCAGCTCTTGAACCTGAGCTACCATGCAGCACGAGATGTGGTGACGGACCAGTTGGGCGATCAGTTCACCTACGATGGGGAGGGGTGGATG
>JAJYZE010000296.1 GCA_021800195.1 Acidobacteriota bacterium | reverse complement strand
GCATCACTCCAAGGAGGTGAAGCAATGGCTCGCGGAAAACACGGAGAAGATCGCGGTGTTTTATCTGCCAAGTTACTCGCCGGAGTTAAACCAGGACGAGTTGCTCAACGCCGACCTGAAGCAGAGCTTCACCAAGACCGCCCCGCCTAGAACGAAGATGGCGCTGACGCGCACCGCCATCGGCGCTCTGCGCAGTATCCAACAACAGCCTGATCGAGTCGAAAACTACTTCGGCCAGAAAGATGTCGCCTATGCCGCATAATCGCATTCCTTCCATGCCAGATCAATAGTCGAAGTGCTATTCTGACCAGAAGAACAACACATCTCCGAATGCGGAGTCGGCGTCATCCCGCTGATAAGCAGCTCTTACCGCCTCAAGACGCCCCTTCTGTGAGCGCTCAACGAGATTTCCTAAATTCCTTCGCCGTGATTCACCAGATCGGCGCGGGCCAACTGCTCAGAGCGATACTGTGCTCTCTCTTCTTGCTCGGTCACCAGGCCGCTGGCCGCCGCCGGCGGAGCCTCGGGGTGCAGCTCGCCATCCATCCGGTCCACCCGCGCCCGCAGGGTATGGACCTGGTCGGCCAGAGCGATCAGCACGTCCGAGAGCGGGTCGTTGATCTCGCGCGGATCGGTGATCAACACCCGCTTACCCCCCTGATAGACGATGTGAGCCGGAACCCCAACCACAGTGGAGTCTGGAGGTACGTCGCGCAGCACCACCGAGCCTGCCCCTACCCGGGAGTTTTCCCCGATGGTGATATTGCCCAGGATGTTGGCGTTGTTGCCCACAAATACGTTGTTGCGCAGTGTGGGGTGGCGCTTGCCACTGACCTTGCCCGTGCCTCCCAGGGTTACTCCCTGGTAGAGCGTCACGTCATCGCCTACCGTGGCCGTCTCGCCGATCACCACCCCCATTCCGTGGTCGATGAACAGGCGGCGGCCGATCGTCGCGCCGGGATGGATCTCGATGCCGGTCCAGAACCGCGCTACCTGCGACATCAGCCGCGCCAGCAGCTTCAGGTTGTGCCGCCAAAGCCAGTGGTTGATCCGGTGAACCCACACTGCCTGCAGACCCGGATAACACAGCAGCACCATCAGCCGGGAGCTGGCCGCCGGGTCGCGCTCCAGAACAATGCGAGTGTCTTCGCGGATGGATTCAAACAGGTTCATACTTTGCACTTCATCCTGCGCGGACGAGTTAGCCCGTCCCCGTCAGCCGGGCGGGACGCGCCGTCGGCCCCACGGAGATTCTCCGCAAGCGGATTCCAGAAGCGCCCGTGCTTCACAAAGTCACTGGCGAGGTGGGCGTATTGAGCGCCTGTTGCCGCAGCTCATCGAACAGGACCGTGGAGAGGTAGCGCTCGCCGGAGCTGGGGATGATGGCCACAATCAGCTTGCCGGCGTGGCGCGGTTCGCGGGCGATCTTCAGCGCCGCCCATACCGCCGCGCCGGAGGAGATGCCCACCAGCAACCCTTCTTCTCTGGGCAGTCTTCGGGCCATGGCCAGAGCCTCGTCGTTGCTTACCTGCACAATCTCATCGATCAGATCCGTGCGCAGAATGCTGGGAACAAAGCCCGCGCCGATGCCTTGAATCTTGTGCGGACCCGGCTTGCCGCCAGACAGCACCGGGCTATCGGTGGGCTCTACGGCCACCGTATAGAAGTTGTGTTTGCGCGCCTTGATGTACTCGCTCACCCCGGTAAGGGTGCCTCCCGTGCCGACGCCGGAGACCAGCACATCGACCGCGCCGTCCGTGTCATTCCAGATCTCCGGGCCGGTGGTGTCAAAGTGGATCTTGGGGTTGGCCGGGTTGTTGAACTGTTGCAGGATGTAACCGTTGGCGGTGCCGGCCAGCACCTCTTCCGCTTTCAGGATCGCGCCCTTCATGCCTGCGGGACCGGGCGTGAGGATGATCTGCGCTCCAAAGGCCAGCAGCAACACCCGCCGCTCCACGGACATGGTCTCGGGCATCACCAGGATCAGCTTGTAACCCCGGACCGCGGCGGCAAAGGCCAGGCCGATGCCCGTGTTGCCGGAGGTAGGTTCGATCAGCGTGGTCACGCCGGGCGTAATCTTGCCCTCCCGTTCAGCGGCCTGGATCATGGCAAAGCCGATGCGATCCTTTACGCTTGCGGCCGGATTGTTGCTCTCCATCTTGAGTACCACGCGAGCGCTGCAGCCGGCGGTCACCCGATTCAGTTGGACCAGGGGAGTGCGGCCGATGAGTTCGATGGCGTTGTTGGCGATATTCATGGAGTCCTCTCGTCGATGTAAGGTGGGGTGGGAGATGGCGGACCTTGAAGCGGTTCCAGGCAAGGCAGTTTCCAGCCAAGCGGTGCCCGGCTTTCCGTGGTCCAAGGCTACCCGCAGCGATCAAACTCAAGTCGATGCGGCTGGCCGGGGGCAGCCACCGGGAACGCGCCTCAGCCAAGCATGTCGATCCTGGCGCTCGGGCGCGAAAGAATAGCTCATTATCGGATGAGCAGTGCAAAGTTGTCCACATGGCAGCGGCGCGGTCCGCCTCGCTCCGCCGCTCCCGTCAGGGATAGATCCGGTGCAGCGTTCGGGCGAACGGAATCGTCTCGCGGATATGCTCCAGTCCGCAGATCCACGCCACGCAGCGCTCGATGCCCATGCCGAAGCCGGAGTGCGGTACGCTGCCATAACGGCGCAGATCCAGATACCACTCGAAAGCCTCCAGGGGCAAATGATGCTGTTCAATGCGGCGCCGCAGCAGATCGTAGTCGTCGACGCGCTGCGAGCCTCCAATGATCTCTCCGTAGCCCTCCGGGGCCAGAACGTCCACGCACAGCGCCTTGCTCGGGTCCAGCGGATCCGGCTGCATGTAGAAAGCCTTTACGTCGGCCGGATAGCGATGCACCATTACCGGCTTGGCGAACTGCGAGCTCAGGTAGGTCTCATCCGGGGAGCCAAAGTCATCGCCATAACGATGCGCGCTCTCCAGCAAACCGCGCTGGTGGGCTTCGATCAGCATGGCGTGCGCCTGGTCGTAGCTCAGGCGGGGAAAGCTGCTGCGCTGCTTTCTGCCGTCCACACAGTCATTGGGGGCAGAGCCGGCGATCACCGCTTCCAGCTTGGTCACGTCCTTGCCGATGATCTTCAGATCCGCGGTGTGCGCCTCCAGAGCTCGCCGGACGATGTGCGTCAGGAAGCACTCGGCCAGATTCATCAGCCCATCCAGGTCCATGTAGGTCACCTCCGGCTCGATCATCCAGAACTCGGTCAGGTGCCGGCGCGTCTTGGACTTTTCCGCACGGAAGGTGGGCCCAAAAGAGTACACTCGGCCCAGCGCCATTGCCGTGGCTTCCACGTAGAGCTGGCCAGACTGCGTAAGATACGCCTTGCCCTCGTCGAAGTACTCCATCTCGAAGAGCTCGGAGGTTCCCTCGCAGGCGTTCGGCGTCAGAATGGGTGGATCGGTGCGGACGAACCCGCGGTTGTCAAAGAACTCCGCCGCTGCGCGCATGATCGTCGCCCGCACCCTCAGAATCGCCGACTGGCGCGGTGTACGGATCCAGAGATGACGGTGCTCCATCAGAAAGTCAACGCCGGCCTCTTTGAGCTGAATCGGATAGGGTGTCTCCTCCGGGACGCGCTGGATGACGGTCAGATCCTCCACGTCCAGCTCGAAGCCGGAAGGCGCCCGGCTGTCAGCCCGTACCCTTCCTGTCACCATCAGCGAGGACTCCAGGGTCAGCGTCTTCAACGTCTCAAAGACCCGCTCCGGCACCTCCGCCTTGGGCACGATACCCTGAATCGTCCCACTGCCGTCACGAAAGATGGGAAACAGCAGCCTGCCGGAGGCGCGCAGATTGTACAGCCAGCCGCGCAGCGTCACCCGCTCGTCCACGTGCTCCCCGATCTCCGCGATGGTGGTGATGCGGCTTGCAGACCAGACAGACGGAGGAGAAGAAGGGTTGAGTGTGACTTTATTCTCGATAGCCATGCTCGACCAGTGTACGCGCCACCGAGGGTTGTTTTCCCCTGGGTGGAAGCTGTAGGTTCATGGGGATAGGAGTCTTGCAATGAACTGGCGTTTGGGGAGGGTATCCGGATTGATCATGGCGGCGGCACTCGGAGCTTCAATGGCGGCAGCACAGAGCGGACAGGCGGATGGAGCTCCACCCACCTCCGGATTCGGGCCGTCGAATCCGTTCTATGCGCCCAGC
>JAJYZE010000018.1 GCA_021800195.1 Acidobacteriota bacterium | reverse complement strand
ATCCTGCAGGCCAAAAGGCCGATCATCCTGGCCGGCCATGGAGTTGTCGCGGCCGGCGCTGAAAAAGAGGTGCTGGCCCTGGCCGAGGCGCACCAGATTCCCATCGCCAGCACGTTGCTCGGGCTCGATGCCGTCCCGGCCGAGCATCCGCTTTGCCTGGGCATGATGGGAATGCACGGCGAGTCCTGGGTCAACAACGCCATCCAGCAGGCCGACCTTCTGCTGGCCTTTGGCATGCGGTTCGATGACCGGGTTACCGGCAACCTTACCAAATACTCCCCCGACTCGAAGAAGATCCACGTCGAGATCGACCCTTCGGAGATCAACAAGAACGTTCGCGTGGATGTTGCCCTCATCGGCGACCTGAAAGAGGTGCTCAGCCTGCTGATGCCTCTGCTGGAGACCCACCCCCGGCCACTCGAATCGCATGGGTCCGAATGGCTCAAGCAGATCAACGCCGGCAAAGGGAATGCTTCGGTACGAGACATCATCAACCTGCCCGACAATGGCCATCTCTACGCTGCGCACGTCATCAACGACATCTGGCATGAGGCCGCCGCCGCCGGTCGCCTGGAGCAGACCATCATCGTCACCGACGTGGGCCAGCACCAGATGTGGGAAGCGCAGTACTTCAAACACCACGCCCCTCGTTCCCTGATCACCTCCGGCGGCCTTGGAACCATGGGTTTCGCGCTTCCCGCGGCCATCGGCGCCAAGGTGGCCTGCCCGGAAAAAGACGTCTGGGTCATCGCCGGCGATGGCGGCTTCCAGATGACGGCCGCCGAACTCTCCACCATCGTGCAGGAAGGCCTGGCCATCAACATCGCCGTGATCAACAACGGATTTCTCGGCATGGTCCGGCAGTGGCAGGAGACCATCTACGAAAAGAACTACGCCTCCAGCCCCATTCTTTCGCCCAACTTCGTTCTTCTGGCCGCGGCTCACGGCATCGCCGGGGCCACCGTCAACAAGCGGGCCGACGTGATTCCCAACGCCAGGCTCGCCCGCAGCAGCGGCAAGCCCTTCCTCATCGAATTCCAGGTGGAAAAGGAGGACGGAGTCTACCCGATGATCACTCCCGGAAGCGCTCTCCATGAGATGCTTCGCCGCCCACAGCACGATCCCCTGATCGAGCTGCCGGAGGAGCCCTAAAAGAGCCTTCGAGAGGCGGTCGGCGCCTTAAAGCTCCGGCCCACTCTCGCCTTGGCCATCCTGAATCCCTCCGCTATCTACCGTTTTCAAGCTGTTCTCTGAGGTTCCTTATGCTGCACACCTTCATTGCTCTGGTTCAAGACAGACCTGGCGTGCTGACCCGCGTCGCTAGCCTCTTTCGCCGCCTCAACATCAACATCGTCTCGCTGACCGTCGGCGAGAGTGAACGTGCGGAGACCTCGCGCATGACCATCGTCTGCGACGCGCACGAGAACGCAGCGGATCGCATCCGCGCTTCGCTGTACAAACTGGAGACCACCATCAGCGTCGACGAGGTCAACCGCACGGATGCTGTGGTGCGCGAGCTGTGCCTGATCAAGGTTGCGGCCGGTCCCAGCCATCCCCACGGCCTTCACTCCCGCTCCCAGATCTTCGAGCTCTCGCAGGTCTTCCGCGCCCGCGTCGTCGATCTGGCCCCGGAGTCCATCATGCTGGAGATGACTGGTTCGGCCAGCAAGATCGAAGGTCTGCTCCAGGTGCTCCGCGAGTCCGGCTACACCGTTCTGGAAGTCTCCCGCACCGGGCGGATGGCCATGCGGCGAGGCCACCACACCAGCCGCGTTCTCCAGGCGCTGGGGACCCGGCAGAGCCCTGATCTCTCAGAACTCCCCACGAAGGATCCGGATGCCCTGCCCGGCAATGAGACTCTCCCCGGAGCCTTTGAGGAGTAACCTCCAAACCTCATCCTGCAACATCGAAACCGTCAATTCGCTACACTAACCACAAATCGGCACGAACTCGGCATAACTCGAAGGAAAGAAGATCCCACATGGCAAAGACGTACCACGACGCAGACGCAGACCTCTCCCTCATCCAGGCAAAGAAGGTAGCCATCATCGGCTACGGCTCCCAGGGTCACGCCCACGCCCTCAACCTCAAGGACTCCGGCGTCGAAGTCCGCGTGGGGCTTCGCCCCGGCTCTCCCAACGCCCGGAAGGCTGAACTGGCCGGTTTGATGGTTCAATCCGTCGCCGAAGCCTCCCGATGGGCTGACGTCATCATGAATCTGGTCCCTGACCAGACTGCGGCCAAGGTCTATCACGATGAGATCACGCCCAACATGAAGCCCAACGTGACCCTGATGTTCGCGCACGGCTTCAACATCCGCTTCCGCACCATCAACCCGCCGCCCACCGCCGATGTCTCGCTGGTCGCTCCCAAGGCCCCCGGCCACCGCGTGCGTGAGATCTTCGCCGAAGGTGGCGGCGTCCCCGCTCTGGTCGCCGTCGAGCAGGACGCCAGCGGCACCGCCCTGCCCCTGGCGCTCTCCTATGCCAAGGGCATCGGCTGCACCCGTGCGGGCGTTCTCCAGACCACCTTCACTGAGGAGACGGAGACAGACCTCTTTGGCGAGCAGGCCGTTCTGTGCGGGGGCACGGCAGCCCTGGTCAAGGCCGGCTTTGAGGTGCTCACCGAGGCCGGCTACCAGCCAGAACTGGCTTACTTCGAGGTGCTGCACGAGTTGAAGCTCATCGTGGACCTGATGTACCGCGGTGGACTGGAGTACATGCGCTACTCCATCTCCGACACCGCCGAGTGGGGCGACTACATCGCCGGACCGCGCATCGTCACGCCCGCCGTCAAGCAAGCCATGAAAGGCCTGCTGGCCGACATCCAGTCCGGAGCCTTCGCCCAGCGCTTCATTGAGGATCAGAACAGCGGCCGCAAGCAGTTTGAGGCCTTCCGGGCCCTGGAGCGCCACCACCCCATTGAAAAGGTGGGCGCTGAACTGCGCGCGGGCATGCCCTTCCTGGATCCCGTCAAGGTCGTCAACGGAGCCGTCGTCAAGGCCTGACTCCGGACTCTCCCGCAGGATCACCCCAGCCCCCGTTCTGGCGCGCCGGATCTGGGGCTTTTCCTTTTTTGCCCTCCCGGTTCCGGAAGCCGATCTTGGCTCAACCCGTCCTCCCTCCCGCTTCGCTCCTGCCTCGGATGCATCCAAACAATCCAAGAAGAAAGAACTCAGCAGAAGGAACCTCCATGAACGCCACCGCCGTCCGCATCCATCGCTTCGGTATCGACAATCTCCAATTGGACACGGTCCCTCTACCCGAGCTTGGCCCCAAGGACGTGCTGGTGGAACTCCATGCCGCCAGCCTGAACTACCGCGACCTGATGACCGTCCTGGGAACTTACAACCCGAAGATGGCCCTGCCCCGCATCCCCGGTTCGGACGCCTCCGGCGTGGTCGCCGCCATCGGCTCGCAGGTCACGCAGTTCCAGGTTGGCGACCACGTCACCAGCCTCTTCTTCCAGGACTGGCTCGATGGGCCCATCCAGCCCACCGGCAAATCCGCCCTGGGCGGCTCCATCGACGGAGTCTTCGCCACCGAGCATATCTTCCCGGAGAGCGGCCTGATCCACGCTCCCAAAGGCTACACCCATTTGGAAGCAGCGACCCTTCCCTGCTCCGCCCTTACTGCCTGGAACGCTCTGGTGGAGAGGGGACATCTTTACTCCGGGCAAACGGTTCTACTCCAAGGCACCGGCGGCGTCTCGATCTTTGCTCTACTGATCGCCAAAGCCCACGGAGCCCGCGTCATCATCACCAGCTCCTCAGACGAGAAGCTGGCCCGCGCCCGCCAGTTAGGCGCCGACGAGACCATCAACTACCGCGCCTTCCCGGAGTGGGATCGCCAGGTGATGCAGCTCACCGGCAACCGTGGCGTGGACCATATCGTCGAGGTGGGCGGCGCCGGCGAGGTGGGCGGCACAGGGACACTTCCGCTCTCCTTCAGGGCCGTCGCCCCCGGTGGCCGCGTCTACATCATCGGCGTTCTCTCCGGAAAGGGCGGCGCGATCGATCCTACACCCCTGCTCACCAAGGCGATCCACGCGGAAGGCATCTACGTCGGCAGCCGCGCCATGTACGCTCGCCTCATCTCCGCCCTTGAGATCAATCAAATCCATCCCGTAATCGATCGCACCTTCCCCTTCAGCCAGGCTCGCGAGGCCCTCGCGTACATGAAGTCCGGCGCTCACTTCGGCAAGGTCGTCCTGTCTCTGCGCGGTTGAGCCGGAGAGGATCGATCGTGGCCCGGCGAAGCAGCCGGTTCGTCCAGGCCACGCGTTGGCGACGGAAAGATCCTGGCGATGATAGAAGCGTCTTTTGGCCAAGGCTGCATGCACAACGACGCTATCGCTCTTACCGCGCTGCCGAGTCCGCAGAAGCGGGGCCGGGCTTGCTGTGGCGTTTCCATGGAAGAAAACGCCCAGCAGACCCCGCATCGGGGCGCAACTTCAGGGAAGAAGCCGGAGACATCACCTCGGGGCCGGGGGCACGCCTTTATTTCGGCCGGGTGGCATCCACCATCGTCAGGCCCGTGGCATAATCGAGCTCCCGAGGCAAATAGCCGTCGTTTTCCATCTGCCGCGTCATACCCGCGTTCTGCCAGGTCTCGGGAAAATCCGGGCGCCACGCGCGCCTTCCCCAGTAATAGCCGCGGAATGGATCTCGTGACGTGTTCATCCAGTTCAGAAGCCTGTCATGCAGATCGTTGCGGATGGATGCGTGCTCCTGGGAGTCGATCAGATTGTTCATCTCCGCAGGGTCCGATTCGAGATCATACAACTCATCGGTAACCATCAGGTTGATCGCCAACTTGTACCGCCCATCGCAAATACAGCGGATGCATTGGAACCCGCCGAATCCATCGTGATCAATCTCATAACGTCCAAACTCGATGAACACCTCCTTCCGCACCTCGGCCTCCGGATTCTTGAACATCGGCAGCATGCTGCATCCCTCGAGCGTCCCCGGCACCTCAAAACCGAAGTAGTCCATCATGGTGGCTGCAATATCCACGTGGGACACCAGGCTCTTTGACGCCACATTGGCCGGCGCATGACCGGGCCACTTCACCATGAAGGGGATATGCGTGATCTCCTGGTACATCGCCGGGCCTTTCCCTTCCAGGCGATGCGATTCCAGAAACAGACCGTGATCGGCGGTGTAAATGATGAGAGCATTGGGAGCGACCCTCTCGATCTCATCCAGAATTCGCCCGATTTCATGATCCACGAACGTATGAGCGCCAAAGTACAGGTCGGCGCGAATCGGCCGCTGAAGGGCATGAAGCTCCTTGCCGGACCAGATGCGCTGCTCCACCGGCTTGTCGGCCAGTGAATCATTCACATTCGGGCTACTGGGGAACACGTAGTCCTTGTACATCTCCACGTACTCTCGAGGACACAATGACGGATCATGCGGCTCATCGAAGGCCACGGCCAGTAGAAACTCCTGATCCTTGTTCTTCTCCAAAAAGCTCAACGCCCGGTTCGTCACCCGATGCGCGTAACACATCTCCTTTGGCCAATCGCCGTGGAGAGCTGTCGCGGGCTTGCGTGAAGCCATCCGCTCACGAGGAGAGAGCTCTTCCAGATAGCTCCTCATGTCGTACCAGTACTCGGGATCCCACCCTGGCGCAGGGATCCCAGTGTCAAAATAATCTGTACCGGAGAGATGCCATTTTCCAATGAACCCGCAGTGGATTCCTCTGTCATGCAACCTCTCTCCGATCGAGTGGATCGTGTTGCCCATCGGCATGCTGTTTCCCCATACCCCGTTCGTATGCGGGAAGGTTCCTGTCCATACCGCGGAGCGAGCCGGCGCGCAGACCGGCTGGCAGTCATAAGCCTGAGTGAAGCGGATCCCCTGCTCCGCCAATCGATCCAGATTGGGCGTCTTCAATCCAGTCTTGCGGTTGCAGTTCAGCATGTCGTAGCGAATCGCCTCGCCAAGGATGATCACCACTTGCCGCGGCTGGTCGCTCTCCGCCCTGTCCAACTGCCACATTGGGCCCGGACGATTGCCGATGCCTCCACTCCGCGCGGCGTTGCTGGGAGTGTCCGCAGTGCAGGAAGCTTGCGGGTTACCGGTTGTCGCCGCATTGGAGGTCGCGGCTGAGGCGGTTGTGTCACACAAGCCGGACACAATACCTGCGATGCTTGCGGTCTTGATGAAATTTCTTCGATCCATGGAATTCACTCCCCTTTGCGCTACGCATTGACTTGTGTTCGATAACACCCCGGAACGGCATGCCACTCCCTCCCGGTGATGTGTCCACTCTTGCCAGAAGATTCCAACGGCATGGACCACCCTTGCGTCGCATGGAGTTGGAACAAGACCAGCCCTACATTCGCAGTTCAGACCATCCCTGCCACCTTCCGCCCTCCTCGTCTCGAAAGACTCTCACCCTGAGAGAACATCTTTCAAGACCGCCGTCGAGTCCTTGCGAGGGGATTCTGCCCCCGGTTATACCCAACAGATTCCCGGTTTCCTTTTGCCATCATCTCCCCTTGCATGTTGCGCTCAATCTTTTCCGTGCAGGTTCCTCCCAATCCCTGGACCTGGATCGGCATCCTTCCCCGCGAAGAGACCACAGCAGGTCCGCTTCGGGAAACCGGTCCGGAAGCAAAGCGCTGCGGATTACGGCATTGGCCTGGCGGGTCAAAGCATGCCTCCAATTCTCCCGGTTCCGGCGATGGCTTATGGAGACCGAGCACGGCCGAGCCATTCGAGATCTGCCAGGCGGAACGTCATCCGATCGGCTCCGGCATCACGGTTGAACAAAGCGAATGCGACGGCGCCACCCTTGTGAGGGGTTGGACAAGAGATCAAGTCAGCCCACGGCCCACACCCGATCTCCTTGTTTGCCCAGGGGATCCTGATCCACCGCAATCCCTTCGCGGTTCAAAAGAATTTTCAGGGATCCGCCGGACACGTGATTGAGATCATAGCCCGCCAACAAGGGTACGGCGCGAATGTACCGCAGGAGCATCGGTGTCTTCTATTCATCGATCGCCATTCCCCCACTGCCGATCTCGATCCTATCCGGATTGTTCCATCGCCAGCCTTGCGCAGTGTAATCATTTACAAAAAGGAAAGGTTACACCTGTCACGAAATGCGTGTCAATCCGCATGCTGAAGCTTGTTGAAGCCAAGGCAGAAACTCCGTTGAGACCAACGCCTGCCGGGACGCCCGATGGCGCGGCGGAAGCGGTAAAGATTTCATGGCTGGATCCATCTACCCGTTCAGCGAAACTGTGGGCTCGCCCCACGGCTCTCCCGCTTTGGTCACCCCCCGCGACCCTTCCTGGAAGGCCGTCTCCCCGACGGAGAACAGCACCGCCGGCGAGCTTGAGGAGATCCATCCGCGCGGAAGCAGCTAAAACTGCCGGCTCTCCCTCGCTGCAGTCACCTCACCAGGGTCCTGCACCCGCAACGACGCCTCCTGCCGGAGCCACCCCAAAAACGATCGCCCCTGTCAAGGGGCGATCGTTTGCATCCAGTCCGGAGTATACTCATCGAACGAACCGACTCTTGCAGGCTCGGCGCCAGGATAGCCAGGATATTAATATTAACTGTTGATGATCTCCACTCCACGCCAAAAGGCGACATGGTGCTTCACCGTCTTGGCCGCCAGCTTCGGGTTTGGATAGTACCATGCCGCATCCGGGTTTTCCTGGCCATCTACCAGAACCGTGTAGTACCGCGCCATCCCCTTCCAGGGGCAGTTGGAGCTCGTTGAGCTGGGCCGTAGAAAGGCTCTGTTTACCGTCTCTTCGGGAAAGTAAACATTCCCTTCAATGGTCTCAACTTTATCGCTTTCCGCCAGCGTTTGTCCGTTCCAAACCGCTTTCGCCATAGATGCCCTTCCCAATTGTTTCAGTCAGTTCGAGCGGCCAGCCCCCCGGCAGTGCAGAACCCAGAAGATAGTCTTGACCGCAGTGAAAACAGCACGCTGCCCCTGAGGATACCATCAACTTACGGGAAATGGGAAGTCCTGAAACGGATTCCTACAAAACATCATAAGATTCCGCGCTTTTTTGAACTTTCTCTGGCCGCAGTTCGATCTCGCCGGCAGTCTGGCCAAGCTGAGCCTTTACGCGACCGCCTCCACCACTGCGCGGGTCTTCTCCGGATCCGGCCGCCGGCGCTCGCCGGCCCCGCCCTCGGCTGGCGGAGCCTTAGGCTTCGGAGGGCCAATCTTCTTCTGGTAGCCGCACTTCTTCCCTGCGGAGACCTGCTCTTCCTGGCCTTTGCGCAGCCGCCGCTTGGGTAGAGCCTCTCGATTGTTAGGACAGATCAAAAAAGTGCCTTCCCCGTTCGCATACTCCACCAGATAGGCTGCTGCGCACTTGGGACAGGGCTGATTCACCAGCTTCTGATTGCTGGTAAAGTCGCACTTTGGATAACGCGTGCAACCATAGAACGTATCGCCACGCCGGTTCTTGCGCACCGCAATCTCTCCTCCGCACTTCGGGCAGGGCACATCCAGCAGTTCCTGTTTGACATATTTGCACTTCGGATAGCCGGAACAAGCGATGAACTCGCCGTACTGTCCGTTCCGCTGCAGCAGAGGCTTTCCGCACTTGGGGCAGGCCTCCTCCAGCACCACCGGCGGCTTGGTCTGCACCTTCTGCGTCAGCTTCCGGATCGTCTTGCAGGGAGGATCCTCGTTGTAGCCCGGACAGGCCATGAACGGTCCCCAGGGGCCGTTGCGCAGAACCATCGTTCGCCCGCAGTTGTCGCAAAACTCCTCTTCCTGCTCAGCCTCCTGTGTCCCGTCCTGGGCTCCAGCAGAACTTAAATCAGGCTTGGCCGTAAAGTTCTCCTTGGTGAAGTCGCAGCTCACCGGTTCCACCACCAGCTTCTTCCCCTGGCCGGCTGCGGCCTGCAGAGCCTCGATCAGCTCTGCACGATTCTTCACCGTGACGCTGGACTCGACCACATCCTCACTTATCGCCTTGACCACCATCGGAAAGCCAAATGCGGCGAGCACCTTCTTGACGGCGGTCTTCGGATCCTTCTTCAGCGTTCCCTGCGCCACCGAGATCGGCTTGGCCTTGGTGAAGTTCGAGCAGGAGTAGAAGCTCCCAAACTTGCCCCACTTCAGGATCAGCGGAGCCCCGCACTTCTCGCAGCGCTCCTCGGTGGGCTTCTCCCAGGCCTTGATGTCTTCCATCTCGGTCTCGGCGACCTTCAACTCCTCTTCAAAGTGCGCATAAAAGCCCTTCAGCAGATCCGTCCACCGCTCCGTACCCTCCTCGACCGCATCCAGCTCACTCTCCAGCTGCGCTGTGTATCCGGTCTCGAAGATATAAGGGAAGTTCTTCACCAGCAGCTCGGTCACCACCATGCCGATCTCGGTAGGCACCAGCCGCTGCGCGATCTTCTTTACATAATCCCGTTCCTGGATGGTGTTGATGATGGAGGCATACGTGGAAGGACGCCCAATCCCTTTCTCCTCCAGCGTCTTCACCAGGCTGGCTTCATTGAAGCGCGGGGGCGGCTGGGTAAACTTCTGCTGCGGTTCCAGCCGCACTCGCTGCAAGCTCTCCTCTTCCTTCAATACCGGCAACCGCCGATCCACCGAGCTCTCCTCGGAGGTCGCATCCTTGGCGCTCTCGGCTGCCTCGGCATCCGCGGCCGCCTCGGAGGCAGCCCGCGCCGCCCTGGCTCGCTTGGCTTCCTCGTCAAAGCGCAGCCAGCCGTCGAACTTCAACACGCTGCCAGTGGTTCTGAAGTCAAACACGGACTTCGCTTTGGCTTCGATCTCCACCGTGGTTTGGTCGAAGACCGCGGGGGTCATCTGGCTGGTCACCGCGCGCTCCCAGATCAGCTTGTACAGCCGGTACTGCTCATCCGAGAGGTACCGCCGCACCTCATCCGGAACGTATCCGACGTTGGTCGGGCGGATCGCCTCATGCGCCTCCTGCGCATCCTTTTTGCTCTTGTAGGTGTTGGGCTTCTCCGGCAGATACCTGTCACCGAACTTCTTCCCCACCCACTCGCGAATCTCCTTCACCGCGTCGGCGCTCATGTTGGTCGAGTCGGTTCGCATGTAGGTAATCAGGCCCACCGTGCCCTCGCTGCCCAACTCCACGCCCTCGTACAGCCGCTGCGCCACACCCATCGTCCGCCGCACATTGAAGCCGAGACGTCCCGCCGCCTGCTGCTGCAACTGGCTAGTGGTAAACGGAGCCCGGGGATTCTGCCGCCGCTCCTTGGTCTCGATCGACCGCACCTTCCAGGCGGCGCGTTCCAGTTGCTCCATCACCTCATCCACGGCGGCCTTGTCCGGCAAGGCATTGGGAAGGAAGCTCTCCTTGCCGTCCGCATCCGTTCCGTTGGGTACGCGAATCGGCAGCCCTTGCACACCCACCATGCGCGCGGCAAACTCCTGCCCCCCTTGCGCCGGCTTGAGCACCGCATCGATGTTCCAGTACTCCACCGTCTGAAACGCATTGATCTCGCGTTCCCGCTCCACGATCAGCCGCAACGCAACCGTCTGCACTCGACCCGCGCTCAAGCCGCGCTTCACCTTGTCCCACAACAAGGGCGAGATCTGATACCCCACCAGCCGGTCCAGCACGCGCCGCGTCTGCTGCGCGTCCACCAGGTTCTTGTCCACGTCGCGCGTGTGCTCAAAGGCCGACTTCACCGCCTTCTTGGTAATCTCGTTGAACGTCACCCGGCGCAGCTTCTTCTTGTCCTTCATCGCCGGCAAAAGCTGCATCTTCAGATGAGCGGCGATTGCTTCCCCCTCCCGATCCGGATCGGCCGCCAAAAACACGGAGTCGCTCTTCGCCGCCAGCTTCTTCAGCCGCTCCACCACCTTCTCTTTGCCCGGAGACACGATCAGCGTCGGCTCAAAGGTCCGATGCTTCAGCTCCACCCCAATCTCGTTCTTGGGCAGATCCATGATGTGGCCCACGGAGGCCTCCACCACGTAGTCACCGCCCAGATACTTCCCGATCGTCTTCGCCTTCGCCGGCGACTCTACGATCACCAGATTCTTTGCCATCCCTTGACACCCATCCAGAGATACGGCCCTTAGCCCCAACTCTGCTTCCAACTCCTATGCAACCTATCACGTCTTGCCGAGTTCAAGTCAAACTTCTCGCCGAAATCGATCAGCGATCTATCGGCTTGCGATAAAACCATTCGGCAATAAAACCAGCTTGGCTGTTTAGACGCGCCAACATTCCTCTTAACCCGCAGAGGCTGCTCTCGGGTCACCGAAACCTTCATCCATGTCCGATCTATCCACCCTATACCAGGACACCCGCTCCGAAATTCTGTTGAAAACGCCCTTCACGCAGCCGGCGCGGCGCCACAGCAGGTGGACCAGGAGAGGCGCGCCGTGAATCGAATCATCTTTGGGCCCAAGCCTTGTCCGGCGAGAAACTCCTAGAAGCACCGTACATAGTTCTTCCCAGGCAACTGCCGGATGCGTCCGCTCAACTCCAGCTCGAAGAGCGCGGTAAAGACCTCTCCGGAGACCAGCCTGGACTCCAGCCGCTCCATCAGCTCATCCAGTTGCAACGGTTCATCCTGACGCAACTGCTCGAAGACGGCCCGTTCGTGCTCGCTCATCAGAGCGGTGCCGGGCGTCTCGTTGAACAAGGATGCTCCAGCGCCCCGTCCGGATTCACCTTCGCCGGCCTTGGCTTGCAGCCGATCCTCCAGTTGCAGCCTCACCTGGCTGGGCAGATCCTCCCAAATGTCCTCCCATGTAGCAGTTAGCTTTGCACCCTGCTTGATGAGCGTGTTCGGCCCCCAGGCGTTCCTGCTGGTTACGTTGCCAGGGACGGCATACACATCCCGCCCCTGGTCCAGCGCGCAGCGCGCTGTGATCCTGGTGCCGGAATACTCACCCGCCTCCACCACCAGCACGCCCACGCTCATCCCGCTGAGCGTGCGGTTGCGGATGGGAAAGTTCTGCGGAGCCGGAAACGTCCCCAAGGGAAACTCGCTGACAATGGCTCCGCCCCTGGCCACGATCTCCTCGGCCAATCTTTTGTTCTCCTTGGGATAGATCACATCGATCCCCGTTCCCCAGACGGCCACCGTGGCTCCACCGGCCTCCAGGGCTCCCTTGTGGGCACAAGTGTCCACGCCCCGCGCCATGCCGCTCAGCACGACGAGTCCACGCCGGGCCAGGTCGCGGCTCAACATCTCTGCCATCCCCACCCCATAGGGAGAAGGTTGCCGCGTCCCCACCACCGCAATTCCGGGCATGTTCAGCAACTTCAATTCACCGCGCACCCAGAGCACCGTGGGAGGATCGTAGATCTCCAACAACCCGGCTGGATACTCTTCATCGTCCAACGTCACCCACCTGGCCTGCTGCAGGGCAGCCCGCTCTGCCTCCTCAACCGCCGCCGCCCGCGCTCGCCCGTCAAAGCAGAACTGGGCCGCTTCCGCGGGTATCCCCAGGCTTTCCAGCTCCGTCAAGGACGCCGAGAACAGTCGCTCTGCCGACCCCAACCGCCGCATGGCTCGGGTGGATCGGGTCGGCCCCATCCCCGGCGCCAAAGCCAGCGCCAACCATGCCAGTCTGGCCTCGTCCGTAGTCGGCCGTCCCGCCGGAGGCTCGGCACCCCGTCGCCCTTCGCCCATCCCTTCGCTCATTCCGCATCCCTCTCCGCTGCGCCGTGATGGCATCCTATCTTAAATTCTGTGCGAAGATCGCAGTGCCCGGCCGGTCCTTGCCATGGTTGGGGTACAGCGCCTCCCGGCCATCTACAATCAATTTGTGCCCTTACGCGTCTCGACCATCGCCTTTCTGAACCCCGCTCCACTGCTCTACAACTTTGAACATGAACCGGCGGCCACCCGGCTCCGGGAACACTTTGAGGTCCACTACACTTCCCCAGCCATCTGCGCCGCAGAGCTTCACTCCGGCAGCGCCGACCTCGGCCTGATCCCTATTGCGGCCCTGACCTCCTCGCTGGTCGTTGTGCCCGGCTGCGCCATCGCCTCCCAAAGCGAGGTCCGCAGCATCCTGCTGCTGGTAAAGAACCCCTCCGGACTGTCCGTTGCCGAGGCCTTGCAACGGGTCCAGACCGTCGCCGCCGATGTCGCCAGCCGGAGTTCGTTGGCCTATGCGCAAATCCTGTTTCAGCACTTTCACCACACCCATCCAACGTTTCTACCCCTTCCTGCAGACCCCACCGCCATGCTCGCCGCAGCCGATGCGGCTCTGCTCATCGGCGACCCTGCCCTGCTAGCCCGCGAGCGCCGGGATGCCGTGGACGCCGCCGCCGGTTGCCCGCTGCTCTGGCTTGATCTTGCCCATCTCTGGCGCGAACTCACTGGCCTCCCCTGGGTCGCCGCCGTCTGGGCTCTGCGCCCAGAGGCTCTGGCCCCGGCCAGCCTCTCTCCGCAGCAACTCGTCGACGATCTTGCTGCCAGCCGCGACGCCGGCCTGGCCAACATCGAACGCCTGGTCCAGGAGTGGACCCCTCGCCTGGCCATCTCGGCGCAGACCATCCGCGCCTATCTCAGCCACAACATTCATTACGCCCTGGACCCGGATTGCCTTCGCGCCATCGAACTCTTCCGCTCCCTGGCCGCCGGCATCGACTTGCTTCCGCCGCTTTCCCTGCGGATGATCGAGGGCGCTGCATAAGACTCCTTCCCGTTGGCTATACTGGCCGAACGAGCTCAGACTGCGCGATCTCCGGGAGCCTGACTTGACCAGGAATAATCAGTTCAACCCGCAGAGCCATCCCGTCCAGCGCGTGGTCGGAGTCGACTGGTCCGGGAGAGTGGACGCCGCCGGGCAGCGACGGCACATCTGGGCAGGGGTTTGGACCGCAGACGCCAGCAAAGGGCCAACGGTTAAGATGCAAGCCGGAAGAACGCGAACCGAGGTCGCAGACTGGCTGATCGAGCTGGCGCAGGAGACCCCGAGGATGGTGGTGGGATTCGACTTCTGCTTTAGCTTTCCCGCCTGGTTCGTGCGCGACGAGCATGGAGCCGCAAGCGCTCCCGAGTTCTGGAGACACGCCGTCCATCAGGGGTGGGTGGAACGCTGGCTAGCTCGCGATTGCCCCGATTCCCGCTTCTGGGGAAGAGCGCGCGCTGGGGGCAGCGGCAAGCGTCCGGCGGAGTTCTCCGGGGAGAATCTGCATCGCATGCTGCGGGCCACGGATATCGACTGCAAACTCGCCGCCAGGATTCCCGAGGAGAAGCGGCAGGCCAGGGTGCGGGGAATCGCGCCCAAGAGCGTCTTTCAGGTAGGGGGTGCCGGAAGTGTGGGGACAGCTTCTCTGCGCGGCTTTGAAGTGCTGCTCCATCTGCGCAAGGCCGGCTTCCGGATCTGGCCCTTCGATCTTCCGGCGCTGTCAGCGCGGGAGCCTTGTCCCCTGGTGGTGGAGATCTACAGCCGTCTGAACACCGGCGCGGTGCGCAAATCAAACTCCCTGGCGCGGAGATCTTATCTGCAAGCCTTGCGCAAGACCAGCGCTGGCTATGCCCGCCTGTCCCCGGCGGTCCTTCAAGCAGCGCTGGCTGGCGAAGATGCCTTCGACGCCCTGGTGACCACCATGGTGATGGCCGAACGGCGGAGCGAGTTTCCCCACCTGCCCCAGCCCCGGGATCCGATGCACAAGATCGAAGGCTGGACCTGGGCGCCTTAGACCCTTGCACCGGAAGAGCCCAAACCCAACAGCCCAGAGGCCCAGTAGATCCCCGACAACCAAAGGCCAGAAGCCTCGCCGGATACCACCGCATCACCGCGATCCTCTACGCTTCGCCGCCTCCCTCTCTGCCTTCGATCTCATCCACATCCACTTCCTCCACTTCGGCTCCCCACTCCCGCAGCACCTTCCACACGGTTTGCGAGGAGAACCCTGCTCCCAGAAGCCGCCGGACAGCGCGCGAGGTCTCCTTGTCGCCTTCTGGCCTCTTCATCCTCTTCCGCGCAACGTACTCTTTGGCCAGCGACGCCTCATCCACTTCGCCATAGGCCGTCTCCAGCGACGCGCTGGCCAACTCCTGCGGAATCCCCTGCTGCATCAATCCCTGCGCCACCCTCCTTCGCCCATATCTCTCATTTTCCTTGCGCAGCCGCACGTAATCGGCTGCAAACCGCTCATCGCTCAGATAGCCCAGATCCTTCAGCCTTAGCAGAACAGCCTCCACAGCAGCTACACCCCTCTCACCGGGTTGAGCGCGCTCCGTCATCTTGCGCCGCAGATCCCGCTCGCTCTTCATCTTCGAGCTGAGCGACCGCACCGCATACTCCAGCAATCCAGACTCATCCAGTGGGGCCCGCGCCCTCCCGCTCCGTCCCGCCATGCTCATGCCTGCCCGTTGCCCTCCCGGATTGCCTGCCACAGGCTGATCCCACACGACGATCTTAGAGCAGCGCCGCAGCCCACGGCTCGTTGAGAGCAATCTGCACTTGCGCTACGCCCGGGAAGGACTACCTTCCATGCCCAGGATCCCGCCTTGCCCGGAATCTCGCATTCGCCAGAAGAAGAGAGTGCCGTGAGGGTCCTGGCTCCCCGCGCCCAAACTGAGGAACAATCTCTCTGCTTCCCGCGTACGTCTCAGATAGAAAGGCCACCAAGTTCATGAAGCTCTTCCTCATTCTCCTCCTGGTCGTCCTCTGCTGGCCGGCGGCGTTGCTGGCCGTGCTCCTCTACCCGTTGGTGTGGCTTCTGCTGCTGCCCTTCCGGCTGGTCGGCGTGGTCGTGGGCGGCATCTTCGAGTTGATCGCCGCTCTCTTCTCCCTTCCAGCGCGCGCCTTGCGGGCCCTGTAGAGGAAGCTGAGGCGCAACTCCCGCAGCCCTCCCGGCAACGGACGACGCTGCCGGCCACGTCACGGGCGATCCACGCCGAATCGCAGATCGCCTGTTGAGCCCAGGGCTTGAAGCCGGTTCATCTTCTTGCGGCTCCGTGCGATAAACTGAAGGTCCATGGTGAATGAAAAACTGCAAGTAGTCCCGCTCGGCGGCCTGGGCGAGTTCGGCATGAACTGCCTTGCTCTGCACTTTGGTGACGACATTCTGGTCATCGATGCCGGCCTGATGTTCCCGGAAGAGGAGTTGCTCGGGGTCGATATCGTCGTCCCGGATATCAGCTACCTCATCGAAAACCGCAGCAAAGTTCGGGGCATCGTTCTCACCCACGGCCATGAAGACCACATCGGCGGCCTTCCCTGGATCCTCTCCGAGCTGAACGTTCCCGTCTACGGCACAGAGTTCACCCTGGCCTACGTGGAAGACAAGCTGGAAGAGCATCGCCTGCTGGACGACGCCGAGCTCATCGAGATTCTTCCCGGCCGGCGCTTCCATCTCGGCGCCTTCACCATCCTGCCCATACGCGTCACCCACTCCCTGGTGGATTGCGTCTCCCTGGCGGTCCATACCCCGGTGGGCATCGTTCTGCACACCGGCGACTTCAAGATCGACCTCTCCTCCCCGGATGGCCATCCCTTCGATCTGCAGGCCTTCGCGGACTTGGGCAAGCAGAATGTGCTGTGCCTGCTGCAAGACTCCACCAATGTGGATCGCAGCGGCTTCACGCCCGGTGAAAAGGCCGTGATCTCGCCGCTGGACGACATCTTCGGCGCAACCAAGAAGCGGCTCTTCTTCTCCTGCTTCTCTTCGTCGATCCATCGCATCCGCATCGCCATGGACTTGGCGCACAAGCACGGGCGCAAGATCGCGCTGGTGGGCCGCTCCATCGACAACTCAACTGAGATCGCGCAGGACCTCGGCTACATCAGCCCGCCCCCCGGGCTCGTGATCCATCCCAACCAGATCAAGGATACGGCTGCCGACAAGATCTGTGTTCTGATCTCCGGCACGCAGGGTGAACCCATGAGCGCCCTCTCCCGGGCCGCGGTGGACAACCACCGCTTTGCCAAGATCGAGCCAGGCGACACGGTTCTGCTCAGCTCCCGCATCATCCCCGGCAACGAGAAGGGCATCTACCGAGTGATCGACCATCTGGAGCGCCGGGATGCCCGCGTGATCTACGACGACGGCTCCAATGGCCTCATCCACGTCTCCGGCCACGGCTCCCAGGAAGAACTCCGGCTGATGATCAATCTGGTCCGGCCCCGCTTCTTCGTCCCCATTCACGGCGACTATCGGCACCTCAAGCGCCATGCCGAACTGGCCGCCCAGACCGGCATTCCAAAACGGGTAATTCTGCTGGAGGATGGCGAAGTGCTGAGCCTGGATGGCGAGCATGCGGAGAAGACCGGCAAGGTCACCGCCGGGCGCATTTGCATCGACAACAACTCGACGGCGGACGTGGTGGAGGACACCGTCATCCGCGACCGCAAGCATCTGGGAGAAGATGGCGTGTTTTTGCCCATCATCGCCATCAACAAGCGCTCCGGCCAGGTCGAGGGCTCACCGGAGATCACCACCCGCGGCTTCGCCGCCGACGATCCCGAACTGCTGAGGAACGCCCGCGACGTTGTCGCCCGCACCCTGGAGCTGTCCAGCGAAGAGGAGCGCCGCGACTATGGCGTCATGAAGGACAAGATCCGCGGAGACCTCAAGCGCTTTCTGCAAAAGAACGCCAACCGCCGTCCGCTGATCATGCCCATCATTCTGGAACTATAACCCGCTCCTCCAACCGCCCCCCGGGCGGGTCCAGTCCAGGCGTCCGACCAGGGCTTTCTCCGCCGGCGCCGATTCATCGGCCGCGGAGGTCCGTTGGCTGCGAACCGGCCCGCCATTCCGCCGCACATGCGTCTGCTGCGGGGCTTGGTAATGATCTTCCCAAAGATCCCGGCCCGGAGACCCAAGCGCAAGTCGACCCCTTGGCCCCGCCGGTGCCGTCCTGAGCCAGATAAGAGACCGGGCTCGGCTGGGGTTTCAAGCGAAGGGGGGCGCCAGATGCCTGGGTTTAGCGGGCGGCGCCGGCCACCGATACTGCAAGGTAGTTGCCCAGGCCCACGAGAACCGTGGAAAGGACCAGAACGGCAAGACCAAAGCCCACAAACCGAAGCGTCCTGCGGCTGGTTCCCTTCCATTCCTTGAGCAGAATGCCCCAAACCGTGGAGAAGATCAGGGTGCAGGCCATCAGGATGGTCCAACTGGAAAAATCATATTTGCCCATCTCCGTTTGGCCGATGCCGTAGAAAAAGAACTGGAGATACCAGAGGATGCCGACTCCGGTACAGAGCAGATAATTCAGGGCCTGCACCGGAGCCTGCCCGGAGGAAGAGCCTGCTGCGGCCGTCGGCTCCGCATCCGCACGCAGCAACTGCCGCGCCGTGCCGTTTCGGATCAGCAACACAGCGCACCAAACCAGGTTGGAGGTGAGTCCACCCAGCAGCACCACCACCAGCACCGGCAGATCCTGCCACTCGCCGGCTCGGCCCTGGGACCGCAACATGTGCCTGGCCAGCTCCGCGATGGGTCTGCCCGACGCCAGTCCATAGGCGAAGCAGGCGCTCATGACCCCGGAGAAGATGGCCACCAGGACTCCCCGGGCGAAATGAAACTCGCCTGTGGTCTTTTGCTTCAGAGCCGCGCCCAGCTCCTGCTCCTTGAAGTGCCCAGCCATGCCGCTGAGCAGAATGCCGATCGTGCAGGCTCCCAGACCCAGCAAAACAACCTGTCCGGGCGTGTGGTGCAGGAGCGCCGGCATCTCGCCGCTGAACAGAGGCGGCGCCAGAGTGCCGAAGATGGTGGTGAAACCAATCACCACGGTGTATCCCAGGGCAATGCCCAGATAGCGGATGCTCAGGCCAAAGGTGAGCGCACCCACCCCCCACAACAGTCCCCAGATGTAGGTTAACAGCAGGGTATGCAACGGCGTTTGGCGCAAGACGGCCCCGGTGCCTGGAAGCAAAAGAAATGCCACCAGAACCGGCGCCAGCAAATAGGAGAAGATGCCCTGCACCAGCCAGTAGACCTCCCAGGACCACCGGCGAAGAAAGCGAAAGGGCAGGTAGCAACTGGCGGACGCCAGCCCTCCCATCCATAA
>JAJYZE010000295.1 GCA_021800195.1 Acidobacteriota bacterium | reverse complement strand
TCACCGCTTCTGGTAGTCTCGCCAACCCCCTCAACGGGCTGGTTTTCGCCGGGAAGAACGGGTATTCAAGTGGATTCTGGGATCCGAAGAAGACAAACTTTGGTCCCAGGGTGGGCTTTGCCTATGACGTGTTCGGAAACGGCAAGACCTCCCTTCGTGGCGGGTATGGAATAGGCTACTTCCAGATTGCATACGATATTGCGAACGCGTGGGGTACCAATCCACCGTTTAACCAGAGTGCAGACGTCCTGAACTCCTCCATCAGTGACGGAACTCTCGGCACCAATGCCGCACCAACCGTTCAGTTTTTAGCGGCTGTACCATTTCACCTTATTCCGACGCAGTTGCAGAGCTACAGCCTGACGCTGGAGCAGCAGATCACGCCGAAGATGGTGGCGTCGATTGGCTATAACGGAGCTCAGGACCGGCATCTGGAGACATTCTCTCAAGACGACAACTTCCCGCTGCCGGTCAGCGCGCCCAGTTTCAGCGGATGTCTCGCGCCTGGTCAGTCCCCTTCCAGTTCCTATAATTTTGATCCCTGCATCAATGTGGGCGTGGCGGATGGCGCCTACACCCGTCCTTACAAAGGATACTCAGGAATCTACAACCAATATTATGAAGGCACCTCAAACTATAACGCCTTGGAGACCGGCCTGATCTACAAGAGCGGAGCGTCACAGTTCAACCTCGCTTACACCTGGAGCAGGGCGATGGGGAATATGGGCAACATCGGGACTCAGACGCCCACGAGGACCGATACCGTTGGTCCGCAAAACCCTAGAAATTGGCACGCGGAGTACGGCCAGGAGTCAGACAGCTTCCCGGTGAACATCACGCTGAGCTGGGTCTATAGTGTCCCATATTTCAGTCACAGCAGGAAGTTGCTGACCGAGACTCTGGGAGACTGGAACTTTGCCGGCATCGGCGTACACCAGAGTGGATTTGCAAACAGCCCCGGACTTTCCACCTCAACAAGCGGCGAAGCCTCACGTCCGAATCAGGTGGCTCCTCTCACAAAGGTTGGCACCCTGCAGGAGTGGTTCAATACGAACGCCTTCGCCGCGCCTGCATATGGATTCTTCGGAAACGCCAACAACGGAATCATTCGCGGGCCAAGCTACACGTCCTTCGACATTGCCCTTTACAAGAACTTCCCCCTGGTCAACCGGCTTATGTTGCAGTTCCGGGCGGAGGCGTTCAACATAGCCAATCATCCCAACTTTGTGGGCCTGGATACAGGTTTTGGCTCTGGCAACTATGGGCACATTACAAGTGCGGATGATCCGCGCATCATGGAGTATGCCCTGAAGATCGTCTTCTAAGGGAATAGTTGTGGACAGAAGGGGCGGTGAGCGACACTCGGGTTGCTCTGAGGATCGACCACCGCCGGCTGATCCCTGGACACAGCAGCCGCTTGATCGGAAGCGCGACGTCAAACGCTCTTGGAATTGTATTTTGATTCTGTTTGCTCGCTCGGAGACCCATGATCTCAGTTGTGCCGCTTTGCAGGGCTCGCTGAGTGAGACTCCGAGCGGGGGAACAGGTAGGAGAACCAATGGATAAGCTATCGAACGGAATGGGTTTAGCCTCTGCTAAAAAGAGATGCTTGCTGAGCGAACCGCGCTCGGGACCGGCTACGCGAGTGCGAAATTGAGCCATTGACACACCCGATGCGGCTTGGATCGTCGCTGAGACAGAGATCCCGTGGAAGTCAATTTCTTCGGCCGCCGTCAAACAAGGCGGAAGTGGCGCTGCGAGATAGACTGAAAAGAGTCGAGTGGGCATGCTCCTTGGCTATGCAAGCAGCCAGAGAGCCGCCTTGGTCGATCTCGGGCTATACCCACCCGAAGAGTTGGCCGCGGAACACCAGGCTAGTGGTTCTTCTGCCGTTCGCGTAGGAGCTATATTTGCTACGAAAGAATGATACGTGCAAGCTAGACGGGGTTGATCGATCGACCCACCTCAACCCAATAATCTTCCTGCGGCGCGTAAACCGTCAACGAATGCACAACGGGCGTAAATTGCCCATTTGGAAGCAGATCTCCGCTCAAGAACACTGAGAGCTATATGACAAAATGACAAAGAAAAATGTGATTCTACCGGGTATGATGACTCTCCTGCTTTGGTCTTTCGGTGGCAGCCGGCTTTTCAGCCAAACTTCAGGATCTCCTCAGGTTGTGAGATGGTGCATCCACGGTGCAAGTTCCCCAGCGAGAGCAGGTCGTGGCGAGAGCATCTGTGGGAAAGTCAATGGGAATTTCTTTTCGGTACCTGGAGTTGCAGGAACCGGCCTCCGATTCGACGGATACACTACCAGCGTCGTTTGTCCGGAGAGTGTCGCGCCAAAGCTCGGAAATTCGTTCACGTTGGAGGCATGGGTGGCCCTGAACACCTACCCGTGGAACTGGGTCCCGGTGATAGACCAAGAGAAGGATCGGCAGGAGGGCTTTTCCTTTGGAATCGACCCTTTCGGACGCTTCGGATTGAAAGCATCCGTCAACGGGCAATGGCGCAGGCTGATTTCGGTTGAAAACCTCCCATTGAAGAAGTGGCAGCATATCGCCGCTACTTTCGAGTCAAACCATGGGCAGAGTCAAATGCATCTCTACCTCAATGGGAGGCAGGTAGGAACTTTAGAGATTCAGGGAACGTTTACGCCTGCTCGCACAGACGTTCAGATTGGGCGGGTCCGTCAAGCGACCATGCCATTCCCGCAAGCAGCCATCCATCCCCACTTCGCCATATGGTATTCGCTGGACGGGATTCTGAATGACGTGACCATGGAGAATCAGACCTTGAGCGGCGAGCAGATAAAGCATGTCTACGCGGAAGCCAAGATCCCGGCGGGGGATGTGCTGCCCTGGCAGAAGCTGCCATCCGGACCGCCCGGAGCCGGCCGGTTCGGAGCTTATTACACGACATTGCACTACCAGGATGCATGGGACCGTCTGCGGCGCACAGGAACCGACTCTGACGTGGTTGTACGGTTCGATGATACTCCGGTGCGACTTGTATTCTGGCAAGGTCTGGATTACATACCCGCATGGGTGACAGAGAATGACAAGTGGTACAACGACAAATATATAGAAACCTTTGGCCAAGGGTGCCCGGATGGCGGGGATTGCGAGCCGATGTCGGACAAACAGGTGCGCTACTCCCACGTCAAGATTCTCGAGAGCGACGATGCTCGCGCCGTCATCGAATGGCGGTATGTGGACTCCGAAGTAGAAAAGTACGAAGGAGCCAATGCGGATCCACTCAGCGGATGGTTTGACTGGGTGAATGAATTTTGGACGGTCTATCCGGACGGGGTAGCCGTGCGGAAACAGGTACTGCACAGTTCAAATCTGGATGCATCCCGCGAATGGCAAGATACGCTGGTGATCAACCAGCCCGGGACCCGGCCAGAGGATAACATTCACTGGGATGCGATCACACTGGAGAATATGGCTGGCGATGTAAAAACGTACACCTGGAAGCCAAAGCCGGCTGGAAGCTTCACGTGGCCGAACGCCCCCTTAGGCCCCGGCGAGCCGTTCGTGAACGATCCTCCTGACCCGAACATACAGTTGGTTAACCTCAAGTCCAACTGGAAGCCCTTCCAAATCCTTCCGCCGGACGGCGTGCGTGTAGACATCTCAAACGGCGAATACAGCTACTTTAACTTCGAGTGCTGGAACCACTGGCCCGTGGCGCAGATCATCTCCAGCGGTCGGCCTTGTGTTGCGGCTGATCGTGCATCGCATACTGCGCTGACACATCTCTGGTGGAAACCCTATGCAAAGCACGGCGATACCGAGACCAAGATTCTGATGGACGGCTTGACGACGCAACCCCCTGAAAAGTTGCTGCCGCTGGCCCGTTCCTGGCTTTCAGCCCCCAGAATGCGCGTTCTTGGACAGGGTTATCGTGACGACGGATATGATCCCGCGCAACGCGCCTATCTGTTGACAAGATCAGGACCTTCCGGAGTTGCTCCTGTACAGGTGACGTTTGATGCCAGTCTAGCTTCTCCCCTTTACGATCCCGCAATTGTCATCCGGAATTGGGGAGAAAGCGCTGCCAGGCTCGCAATCGACGGAAAGCCCGTTCCGTGGGGAAGTTCCTGCCGGATGGGGCTTGTGCACAGACTGGGCGGTACAGACCTGGTTTTGTGGATTCGAAGGCAAACCTCTCAAGCACTCCATATTGAGCTGACTCCTGATCGTCGATAGGACGGATCTTCTTTTTCT
>JAJYZE010000294.1 GCA_021800195.1 Acidobacteriota bacterium | reverse complement strand
GCTGCTGGAAGGCCGACCTGCGAAGCCTGCCCCGGGAAGAACATCCAGCGAGGAATATCTGGACAGCGAGAAGTATCAGATTCGCGCTTGGAACCGCTCCGCGTCCCACTCCATCGCCCCATTTATCGCGGAACTCAACCAGATCCGGCGCGCCAACCCGGCTCTGCAACACAATTCGGCGCTAAACTTCCACAGCATCCCCAACGACCAACTCCTGGCGTACTCGAAGTCCTTTGCCGGAAATACCATCCTGGTCGTTGTCAACCTTGACCCCCTGCACGAGCAAAGCGGCGTCCTGGACCTGAACATGCCTGCCCTGAACCTTCCCTGGCGGTGCAGCTTTGATGTCCAGGACCTGCTCACCGGGGCTGTCTATCACTGGCGGGACCAGTGGAACTATGTGGCACTGACGCCGGCAGCCACCGCGCATATTCTTCGGATCATTGCGTAACCGTCGGTGGATGGACGCGAATCAGGCGCCTGAATCGCAGTCGCCAAGAGGGTCCGGGTCGCCGCCTCTGCCGCCAATGGATCAAGCCACACCCGGAAGACGGCCCCCACCATTTGAACTCCGCGGACGATCGCCCTCCAGGATGGCAAACACCATTCTCCCCGCAGAGCACGGCTGTTGTGGCTCTCCCGGGCCATGGCTTTCTGAGCTGCACAAAGGGCCAGCATTGCCCTCAGATCCGGCAACTGAAGCGTCTTCTATGCTTTTCATGTCTGTGAATGGGTTGGGCAGAAGCAGCCTGGCTTTCGCGCTTTTACCGAAAGAAACGCCTGTAGATGTTGGTTCATCGGACCACCCCTAGACCGAAAGGCTACGCACTCGCGATACCTTGGCTCGGGCGGCAGATCGCACTCAGATGCTACTTCTGAGCGCGACGCGGTATCTTTATTCCGCGCAGAAGATGGGAAACTGCCCTGCGATGTGGTCTTCCCCCCTGCTCCAGGGTGGATGGTTCGGACGCGTCCTTGCAGGGCTACGCGCAAGATAGGAGCTTTTTCATGGATCGCAGAGCCTCACAACTCGCACACGCGCTTTTTCTCATGACCTTGGCGCTGCTTCTTGCGACGAGCGCATTGGGGCAGACCCAACCGGCGGAGCCGGCCCGGAAGCAGGTCACACCCTGGTGGCAGCACGCGATCGTGTATGAGATCTATCCGCGCAGTTTTCAGGATTCGAATGGAGACGGGGTTTGAGACATTCCCGGAATGATCCAGAGGTTGGGATATCTACAGCAACTGGGCGTGAACGCCATCTGGCTGACGCCGATCTATCCGTCGCCCCAGAAAGACTTCGGCTATGACATCTCCAACTATGAGGCAATTGATCCGATGTATGGACAATGGCTGATTTTGACCGCCTTCTGGCAGCCGCCAAGGCTCATCACATCCGGGTGTTGATGGATATGGTGATGAATCATGCCTCCGATCAGTCAGCATGGTTCAAGGAGAGCCGCAGTTCTCGCAACAACCCGAAACGCGACTGGTATATCTGGCGTGACGGAAAGGGCCCGGGAATCCCACCCAACAACTGGGAGAGTGAATTTGGAGGCTCGGCGTGGACCTACGATCCGGAGACCAAACAGTGGTATTACCACGCTTTCCTGGCGGCACAACCGGATCTGAACGGGCGCAATCCAGAGGTGCAAAAGGCCATGTTCGATGTTTGCCGCTTCTTGTTGAACAAAGGAGTCGCCGGCTTCCGCTTGGACGCTGTTCCCAATCTGTTTGAAGACCCGGAGTTGCGGGATGAGCAGGTGCTTCCTGGCAAGAATGCCTATGGCGATCCCAATCTGGATCCGGACCGCACCGAGGATCTTCCGGAGGTCCATGACGTGATGCGATCGCTGCGCAAACTGGTCGACAGCTATCCGGGTGATCGTGTGCTGATCGGCGAGACTTATCTTCCCAACATCAAAGATCAGCTCGCCTGGTATGGCGGAGCCCGGCACGATGAGTTGCAGTTGCCCATGGATATGCAGGTGGGCATGATCAATAAACTGGATGCCTCCCTCTTCCGGGAAAAGATTGACCAGGCCGAAACCCAGCTCGACGGCCTGATGCCCCTGTTTGTCTTCGATAACCATGACAATCCGCGAAGCTGGAACCGTTATGGAGACGGCGTTCATGACCAGGCCATCGCTCGCATCATCGCCACGATTCTGCTGACCACCCGTTCGGCGGATCTGATGTATTACGGAGAAGAGATTGGCATGAGCACAACACCTCCCCGCACGCTTGCCGAGGTACACGACCCAGCAGGTATCCGCGGATGGCCCGGCTACAAGGGACGTGATGGGGAGAGAACTCCCATGCAGTGGAACAGCGGAAAAGATGCAGGGTTCAGCACAGAGGCCACCACCTGGCTCCTCATACCAGCCAGCTATCGACAAGTGAATGTCACCGTGGAGTCTGCCCAATCTGGCTCGCTGCTGAACTGGTACAAGCATCTGATCGCCATGCGCAGTCAGAACCCTGCTCTCGCGCGCGGGGCCAACATCATGGTGGATAAGACCAACCCGAATGTTCTGTCCTATCTGCTCCGGCTACCCGGCCAGGCCAGCGCTGTGCTGGTGGCCATCAACCTCACGGATCAGCCGCGAACAGTCTCTTATCACCTGAGGGACAACGGCATTAAGGCGTCGACGGCCCATGCGCTGCTTGAGGATCAGGGCGTGAGTGAGGTCGTCAACCTGCGCCACCTCGTGCTGCCACCCGTTGCAGTATTCGTTGGGGAGACTCAATAGCATGGTTACCGCAGAGAGACCATGGCTTCCGGAGTCACCTACGCGAGAATGCACCTGAGCCGCTATCGTCTGTTCCATGCGTCCGTCCACCGAGAAGATCAATCAGACTACGGCAGAGCATGGCTGAAGAACTCGCAGGAGCGAATCGGGCGTTGCCCCGTTCTGGCCGCCACAGCATGATCCAAGTTCCTGTTCTTTGCCCAGACAAATCATCTTAAGATCAATATCGGCCGATGAAAGCAACATTTCGGGAAGCCGGAGAGAACATTATAAGAACCTAATAATTCTTGCTGAGTTTGGGTGTTTGCAGTGGCGCTTGCACTCCAGCTCAATCGGCAAGCCGTCAAGAACTCCGGGATCTGGATCCGGGATCTGGATCCGGGACCTGGATCCGGGATCTGGAAGAGCCCCCACTAAGATTGAGGCGAAGATAGACGCCGGCTCAACAGAGGCTGTCTCTTTCAGCTGTTTTGCACGGAACAGACTGAGCAGCACTGTGGCTTCATCGACGGCAGCAAGCCTAGCAGAACGGAACGAGACGCGATGCTAACAGTCACACGGGGTGCTGAGGGAACGCCGAGGAGCAGCTAACTGGGCCGGGATTCTCTCCGCCACTCGAAGCCGGGAGCGCAGCCGCTGCACCGCTGAGGAGTGGATCTGGGAGACGCGCGATTCCACCACACCCAGGGCCACACCGATCTCCTTCATGGTGAGTTCCTCGAAGTAGTAGAGCGTGAGCACCATACGCTCCTTTTCAGAAAGCTCTTCAATGGCGTCGATCAGCCGCTGGCGTATCTCCCCCTGCAGGCAACAAAACAGTGGATCATCCTGAGGCGAAGCGGGAATGCTCCCGAGTTGATCTTCGCCGGAGTCCTCGTTGTTCTCCAGGTTAAGACTTCCTATCTCCAGGCCCTTCAATTGCCCGATCAAACGCTGATACTCCTTTAGATCAAGGTTCATCTCCCTTGCGATCTCTGGCTCGGTCGGAACCCTCTGCAGGCTGCGCGTCAGAGCCAGAATGGCGTCCTGCATGAGGCGCCCCTTGCGGCGAAGCTCGCGCGGGCTCCAATCCAGCACCCGCAAAGAGTCCAGAATGGCGCCACGAATGCGAAACTGCGCATAACTCTTGAACTGCACCTGTTTGCGATGGTCAAATTTGTTGAATGCGTCGATCAGCCCGACGACTCCAGCCGAGATCAGGTCGTCCAACTCCACGTGGTCCGGAAGCCGCTCATGGATGCGATGCGCAATGGATCGCACCGTAGGAAGGTGATCGAGCAAAACACGCTCACGGTCTTCAGCTTTCTTCTTGAAAGCGGAAGAGCTGGCGGCCCAGAGGTCAAAGCGTTGCGGAGAATCCGGGAGGTTCGTGTCTGCAAGGTCAGAGTTTGCAAAGGGTGGGAAAGTAAATTGTGAGCTTGCAAATTGGATCGAATCGTTGCTGCTGTCCATGGCCATAACCCCTCGTCTCTCCTGCTCCGATCGCTCTTTGTTGGCATCGGTGAGATCGTTAGAGGCACGGCAACAACCA
>JAJYZE010000293.1 GCA_021800195.1 Acidobacteriota bacterium | reverse complement strand
ATCCCCGATGAGGATGCCGAGAAGATCAAGACGGTGAAGGACGCGATCGAGTACATCGAGAAACACCAGAAGGCGAAGTAGTTCGCTCCGCTCGTTTCGGATGGAATGCCAGGCTTCGCCGCCGGTCGACAGATGACCATGGCTGAGACCATTCCGGCCTTCCGGCATCGACACCGAAGCAGCCGCGGCTGGCGGAGAAAAAGAGGATTGAGAGAAAGATGTCGCAACGTCGTGTCGTTGTAACGGGTATGGGCCTGATCTGTGGAGTGGGGAACACCGCTCCGCAGGTGTGGGAGAGCCTGCTGGCAGGAAAGAGCGGCATGGCGGAGATCACGGCATTTGATCTCACCGGTCACTCCGTCCGTATCGCCGCCGAGGTGAAGAACTTCGACGTACACCAGTTTGTGGAGAAGAAGGAGGCCCGCAAGATGGGCCGCTTCATCCACTTCGCGGTGGCGGCCGCGCAGGAGGCCATGCAGCACTCCGGCCTCTCCGTTACCCCCGAAAACTGCGACCGGATCGGCGTCCATATCGGCTCCGGCATCGGCGGATTCGACATCATCGAACGTGAGCACACGGCGCTGATGAACGGCGGCCCACGCAAGATCTCTCCCTTCTTCATTCCCGCCACCATCATCAACCTGGCCGCCGGCCATGTCTCCATCCGCTTCGGCGCCAAGGGCCCGAATGAGGCCACCGCGACCGCTTGCACCAGTTCCGCTCATTCGATTGGTGACGCCTTTCGCATCATCCAGCGTGGAGATGCAGACGCGATGATCGCCGGTGGAGCGGAGGCCGCCATCACTCCCCTCTCCGTGGGCGGCTTCGCCTCCATGAAGGCCCTTTCCACCCGCAACGATGACCCTACCCACGCCTGCCGGCCTTTTGACCGGGATCGTGACGGCTTCGTCTGCGGCGAAGGCGCCGGCATGCTCATCCTGGAGGAGTTAGGCATGGCCCAGGCTCGGGGCGCTCACATCCTGGCTGAGATCGTTGGCTATGGAATGAGCGGAGACGCTTACCACATCACGGGCATGGCTCCGGACGGAGACGGCTGCCGCCGCGCCATGCAGGCGGCTCTGCGCGTTGCCGGCCTCTCTTCGGACAAGATCGATTATGTCAACGCCCACGCTACTTCCACCGCCGTCGGCGACTCGCTCGAGTCGCAGGCGATTGAAAACGTCTTTGGAGAAAAGGCAAAGAGCCACCAGCTTCTGGTCAGCTCCACCAAGTCCATGACCGGCCATCTGCTGGGCGGCGCTGGAGGCCTGGAAGCCGGCATCACCATCATGGCTTTGCTGCATCAGATTGCCCCCCCCACCATCAACCTGGACAACGTAGACCCGAGCTGCCGCCTCAACTATGTTCCCAACCGGCCCCAGCCGGCCAGAATCGACTACGCGATCTCCAACAGCTTTGGCTTCGGCGGCACCAACGGTTCGCTGGTCTTCAAGCGCTGGGGAGCGGAGTAGTCTCCCAAAAGCTCCAACTTGCGTCTCGGAAGAGCCTGGCCGGACGCCGGGCTCTTCTCTTGCTGGCCGCATCCAACTCAACCAGGCAGCGCACCTTCTGACCAAACCAAGCAACCTTCGCAGGAGAGCCAGACCATGGCCTATCTGAACGTTGGCAAAGAAAACAGCGCAGACATCGATCTCTACTACGAAGATCGCGGGACCGGCAAACCTGTAATTCTCATCCATTGCTGGCCACTCAACGGCTCCTCCTGGGAGCGCCAGACCGCGGCCCTGCTCGCCTCCGGGCACCGCGTCATCACCTATGACCGGCGCGGTTTTGGGCGATCCTCGCAGCCCAGCATCGGCTACGACTATGACACCCTGGCCGGCGATACCCATAAGCTGATCCAGGCCCTCGACCTGCATGGGGTCACGCTGGTAGGCAACAGCATGGGAGGCGGCGAAGTCGCCCGCTACCTGAGCAAGTACGCCGAACCGGGCCGCGTCACCCAGGCCGTCTTCATAGCCTCGATCACCCCCGCGCTCCGTCACGCCGCCAACAATCCCGAAGGGGGCGATCCGGCCGTCTTCGAAGGCATCAAACAGGCCATCCAGGCCGATCGCTTTGCCTTCTTCGAGGCCATGTTCAAGAGCTTCTACAACCAGGATCTGCTCTTAGGCACTCACATCTCCCCGGCTGCCGTTCAGGCCAGCTTTGCCGCGGCTTGCTCGTCCAGCTACCAGGCCGCGCTCAACTGCGTGGATGCGTGGCTGGAGGACTTCCGCCAGGATATCTCGCGGATCACGATTCCCACCCTGGTGCTCCACGGCGACAGCGACCACATGGTTCCCTTCGAGGTCAGCGGCAAGCGCATGGCGGATCTTCTCCCTGTCGCTCAGCTTCACCTCGTCAAGGGTGGACCGCATGGCATCTTCTGGACCCACGCAACCGAAGTCAACCAGGTTCTGCTCCGCTTCATCGCCCAGGATCGCACCGGGCTCTCGTAGAGCATCTCCGCTGTGGATGGGTTCCCCAGAAACCGCCGTGAAGCGGCGAGTTTCTTACCCGCCGGCAGGCAAGCCTTCCGAAGACCCCGAACTCTTTCACTCGAAACCTTGTGCAGAAACATCCCCGCGCTCGCTGTATCTTCCATCTTCCGCGGCCCAACAGATGCCCCGGCGGCAACGCCGGAACCGCTCAACCCCTCATGGCCGTCAATCCGGCAGTGGCCAGCAAACTCAGCAGCCACCAGCCCACCACAATCACAGCGGCCTGCGTCTTGCTCCTGCGCGAGATGATCGCCATCCCCAGCACCATCAGCACCAATGACCAAAGGCCGAAGAGGTCCAGAAAGCTCAACGCCGTACGTATCCAGTTCGGCGCATCGGAAAAGTAATAACCAAGGCTGGTCCCCACAGGAAAGTTGACGTCAAAGTTCTCCGTATTCACCCCCATCCAAAGGAACACGATCTCCAGCAGCACGAGGAACAGATGCGGCAGGTACGCATAAAGAAAGACGGCAAGGTTTTGTCCATACGTCGTCTGCGCTCCCAGCCCAAAGTTGAAGCTCGCCCACAGCAACAGCGCTCCTAGCGCGGCGATGGCCAGCAGAAACAGGCCTCCGGCATAAACGGAATCTTTTGTGATCACCGTGGCGATGCTCATCCGCGCGGCCTGCTCTTCGGGCGTCAAATGGGCCATTTGATCGGCTGCCTGCGGGTTCTGCATCACCGCCATCTGGGTCACACGATCGAAGCCGACTTTTTTGTCGATGCTGAAGGCCGCAGCGACACTCGCCAGCAGCATGAGCAGAAACGGCAGCCACCAACTGGCGCTGCGCAGAATATCGGTAAAGGTCTTCGTGGGCGCGACGAAGATGTCCACCACGCGCTCTATCTGAGACAAGCTCTTTACCTCGGGAACCGATGCTCCAGCAACCATGACCTCTTCCATAGGTACGCTCCTGGGGAATTCCGAAGATGCTCTGCACCAAATCCTGCGTTGGCTTGAATCTACGGAAGTGTATCTGGTGGGGCGGGCTGAGCCAAGAGAATTCTTTACCCGAGAATTCTTTACCCGGAGGATTTTGCCAAAGGCAAAGTCTGAGCAAGGAAGCTCCTCACCTCCATGAGTACATCCGGTTTCCCTCGCGCCCTTGACTGCGCCTCGCTGCCTGCTTCGGCGCTCCTGGTCAAACTCTTCCGCTGCTCTTTGGCAGAGCAGAACCCCAGAACCGGCCCAAGGATTTGCAAAGCTCAACCCTCAAGGCCGGAGCGAGGAAACATCCCCCGCACCAGGCGCAGCGCTTCCTCTCTGGTTTTCACCCTACCCTCCAACTGCGCGTCCTCAGCCGCCTCCAGCATCACCCGGAATCTAGGCCCAGGCGCATACCCTGCGGCGATCAGATCGTCGCCCGTCAACAGCAACGGAGGACGAATCTCTTCCTCTCCCATGCGCTCCAGATGTTCCCGCACAAACTCATAGGACTCCAGGCTTCCATGGGAGCTCATGCAGTCCGCCTTATGCAGCGCCAGATGCTCGTCGAATCCCGGTAGGCGCAGAAACCGCTTCAGCGTCGACTGCCTCATCTGCATCGCATCGCCAAATCGCATATGATGCCGGATCAGGGCCAAAATCTGTTCCGCATCCTCGCCGCTGAAGCGCAGCCGGGTGAGGATCCTCCGCGCCACCGCAACGCCCACCTCCACATGCCCGTTGAATCGTATCCGGTCGCCCGGCCGACGGGGATCTGGCGGTGCAAACGTCGCCGGCTTGCCCACATCATGCAGCAGCATTCCCCAGGCCAGGGTAGGGCTTGCGCCGGCAGGAAGATGTTCCAGCATCCTCAGTGTGTGCACCCAAACGTCGC
>JAJYZE010000292.1 GCA_021800195.1 Acidobacteriota bacterium | reverse complement strand
CCAAGAGACAAAGATCCGGTAGCTGGGAGAGGACGTTATGTTGCAGGACGAAGAGACCATCAAGCTTTATGCGGCGGGCTATGGAGAAGGAGAAGAAGATGAGGCTGGCGAGACTGCCGACATCAATTCGCTCGATGAAGAAGAAGAGGAAGAGTTCAATCTGATCTCGGTCAATCGCGTGGAAGAAGCCGAACTCTTCGCTCCCGCAGCGGGAACCTCATCGTCTGAGGCTTTTACCCAGGCCGCGCCGCCAACTCCCAGCACTTCGCCCCGGCCTCCCAGAAAGGCTCCGGCGAAGAAGGCCGTCAAGGCTCCGGCGAAGAAAGCCGTCAAGGGTCCGGCGAAGAAGGCAGCCAAGGCTCCGGCGAAGAAGGCCGTCAAGGGTCCGGCGAAGAAGGCAGCCAAGGCTCCGGCGAAGAAGGCCGTCAAGGTAGCGGCGAAGAAGGCCGCTAAAAAGAGTTCAAGTTCTGCCGCGAAAGCAACGGGTGCTCTGCGCGGCGGTAAGTCTGCCTCAAAAAAGGCAGTCGGCAACAAGAGCACCAGCAGTAAAAAATCGACTATGAGAGGTAAGACCTTGGCAACGAAGAAAGCTGCAAAGAAAGCTGTGAAGAAGGCCGTCAAGAAGGCGCCTGCGAAGAAGGCCGTCAAGAAGGCCGCAAAGAAGGCTGTCAAGAAGGCTGCGCCGAAGAAGTAACTTCGGACGCCACAACCGCAGTACAAGGCAAGCAAAAGTGCCCGGGTCGCGTTGAGAGCCGGGCATTTTTGCGTCTCGGGGGCAGAGGCGCTCCGCTGCACTTTGGTCCCTGGTGCGGGCCGAGTTGTTGCGTCCCACCCTTTGGGCCGTGTCTTTGGGTCTTCCTGGGCGATCTTTACCCGCTCTTCATCACCCGCGCCTCGTCCGGATCCGTGCCTCGTCAGGGCTATCTTCCCTGGTCCCGGATCGCCGCCAGCACCTCGGCGCTGTGGGCCTGAATGTCCTTGACCTCCCACTCCTTGACGATCTTGCCCTGAGGCGAGATCAGAAAGGTGTCACGCTCGGCGTAGTGAATGGGGCCAAACGACTTTACCGGCACGCCGTACTCATCCACCACCTTGTGGTTGGGATCGGCCAGCAGCTTGAATGTGAGCGAATCTTTGGCGCAGAATGCCTGGTGGCTATTCACGGTATCCAGAGAGACGCCCAGCACCACGGCATGGAGCGCATCATACTTCTTCAGGTCGCGCTCGAAGTTGTGTGCTTCGATGGTGCAGCCGGCGGTCTGGTCCTTGGGGTAGAAGTACAGCACCACCCACTTTCCTCGGAACTGGTCGAGCGAGACCGGGGTATTTTCCTGCGAGGGCAGGGTGAAGTTCGGTGCCTCACTTCCGATTGGCAGCAACTCGGCGGCGGCTGAAACGTTCCTGCTCCGCGCCAGTTGAGCCAGCCCAAAACAAGCAGCCAGCCCCATGGCACATCCTGCTGCAATCCAACCTCTTTGAAGCATGGGAGATCTCCTTCAGGCAGTTTCTCTTGCGCGCGGAGCGCGCCACAGCCATCTTACGCCAGCTTCCTCTGCCTCGCTACAGCCTGCCTCGCTACAGCCGGAAGCCAGACAGCCGGAGGCCGGACACCGGGATGCGCGGCTGGTCTTCTTGTCCAGGCGGGCGTCCGACGGCGGGTTGCGTGGATCTGGGCCCCAGCCGGAGGCGGCCATAGGAGCTCTCTCCGTGGCAGCACAAAGCTATTGCAGCAGGATGGCGTGGTCGTGATCCTCTGCATCCGCAGGCATCAACTCCGGCCCGTTCCCCTTGGAGTCCCTCTGACTGTACACAAATGCAGGATCTCCGATTGGAACCAGCAGGGACAGTTTCGATAGATCGCCAACTTCATCCTTCTGGTTTCCGATCGCCAACTCGCGGTCTGTCAGCGGATGGTTGATGAAGGTGACCATCACATCCGGATTCTTCGGGTGGTGGAGACTCCAAACAACATCCTGATACTGGGGATGGGAATGGTAGCGGGGGCTTAGGCAAGCGCGCGGCAAGGCGCAGCCAGAATCAGGGCGAGAGCGAGAGAACGCGTGGCAGACTCTCCTTTTCCCATCGAATTGTGAGAGGCTCTCTGCCATGGATCAGAGCACTCTTGGGGATCACAGATACGAGCTGATCCTGCCAATGGTTCCCGGAGCGGGATGCGCTTCTGCAAATCGATTCGGTTGCTTTCCTGACCGGCTATCCACTGCGTTTCCGCTTCCCCGGCAGAAGGCGCTACACCCCGGTTGAACCGAAGCCCCCGGCGCCACGCGGCGTTTCGGCCAGCATGTTGGTCTCTTCAAAGGTGGCCTGAATCCTCTCTACGATCCGCAACTGCGCAATCCGATGCCCGGGCGCCACGGTCTGCGGTTCGCTGGAGAGGTTGGTCAACACAATCTTGAGCTCGCCGCGATAGCCGGGGTCGATGACTCCGGCCAGCGTGGTCACTCCGCGCATGGCCAGCCCGGAGCGGTCTTCCACCAGTGCTCCGTGGGTGGAGGGCAACTCCATCGCCAGGCCGGTTCTGACCGCTTGCGTCGACCCGGGTTTGCCCAGCGGAGAGAGCACTACGGCTTCGGCGGCAAACAGATCCGCCGCCAGATCTCCATAGGCTCCGGCATGCGCATAGCGTGGCATCTGCGCCGAATCCAACAACCGCTGTATCAGAATCTTTGGTCCCATCTTCATCTCGTCTCTCTGCGGCTTCCCCGCCGCGATCTTCTTGCAGCCTTCAAGACAGCCACTTCAACAATCGGATCACGCCCATCGGGGCAGCTTTGGAGTGCGCAGACACGTCGGTCCGGGCGTAAATCGCCTTTCGGTTTTCGCAATAGTAGGAGAAGGCGCGCAGCATCATCGCCTCATTGGTCAGCGTAGGTTTCCAGCCCAACTCCTTGCGGATTTTCTGCGTGTCGAAGACAAAGCTCTCGGCGATCATCCGGTAATGGTACGGTCCCAACGGCGAAAGTTTCAGCTTGTGCGCCAACCGCATGGCGGCGATGGCCGGTCTCCGCGGCAACGAAGCTACGCGGGAAGCGCTCCCCGCCGAGCGAATCACGCTCTCATACAGCTGGCGCATGGCCGGGACTGCGTCCGAGCCGATATGAAACACATTGGACTTGTCATAACGCAGGCACAGCAGACAAGCTTCAGCCAGATCCTGCGCATAGATGAACTGGTATCGGTTGGTTCCATCCCCCACCACCCAGACCTTCTTGCCGTCCTGGATGAACTCAAACAGGATGGCCAACAATCCCAGCCGTCCGCTGTCTATGATGGTGGGGCAGCGCAGCGAGATGACGCGGAACTCCGAATGCCGCTCGCAGAGCGCTTGCAACTCCCGTTCCGCCTGAAGCTTGGATCTCCCGTACAACTCCACCGGCGCCGGCTCATCCGCCTCGGTCACTGGTCTGGCAAACCCTTTAGCCCAGAGGCAATTTGACGAGATGTTGACCATCTTCATCACGCCGGCGGAGATGGCCGCCTGGGCCACCAGCCGGGTTCCATCCACGTTGCTGGACCACAGCTTCCGCTCGTCCTTCACATCATGGGCCAGCATCGCGGCGCAATGGAAGACCGCCGCGAAGCTGTGGTTGGCAAAGATCCTCGCCAACAAACCCGCATCGCGAACATCCCCCTGTATGCTGGTGAGCCCTTCAGCACCCGCATCCTCGTCGCGCACCAGATCAAGATTCGTGACGGCAAACCCCTCTTGCAGCAGACGCCGCTTGAGCACGCCGCCCAAAAAGCCCGAACCGCCTGTGACGAGTACCTCGACGGTGCGCATCTTTTCAGGCTCGCCTTTCTGACTTCTCCGTGGAGCGGAACAGATACACGCCGAGAATTGCGATCAGCGGCTCGATCGGATGGCGAAAACGGGACTGCATGGTGACAAAGTAATAGACCACGGGAGCCAACACGAAGACCAGGGCAAACAACCCCGCTCCTTCGAGCCTCCGGCGCAGCATGAGCGCCAGCCCGAGCAAGCCGCAGGCGCTGATAAAGGAATAGCTGAACTGACGCAGAAATTCCAGCATGGGCCGGCCGTTGGCCGCGTGGGGCATACCCTCCCAGAAGAACAGAAACCGATCCAACGTCCAACGGGCGATCTGGCCCGGCTCTGAACGGATGTTGGCGATGGCTTGCCGCTGGCGCATGCGGGAGAACTTGATCTCGCCCATGCGCACATATTGCTGGAAGACGGGGTCTCCCGGCCATAGCGGCAGCACGGCACCCCACGGGAATGCGTCATAAGACGGCAATGTGGAGTTGTACAACTCCAGCCCAAAGTTGCTGCGCGCGGGGATGAAGGCGTGC
>JAJYZE010000291.1 GCA_021800195.1 Acidobacteriota bacterium | reverse complement strand
GTAAACAGCGCGCCCGGCTGCCGCGACTGCGGCAGAAGAAGCGCGGGGACCAGAAGCGCTCCGGCCGCCATGGACTTGGTCCAAAGATAAGCGGAAACCTTGCTCCCCCACGGCGCGGGGTGAGGGACGTCATAGACCTCACGCGTCTGCTGCGGATCGAACTCTGCTTTGGTCTTCAGGTCGGCGCGCCGCTCCGCCCATGCGTAGCTGCTCTGCGCCGCCAGTTTGGCCGGACGCAGCAGATCCCCTTCCACACCCACATAGAACAGCTTGGGCTCCGTGCCCTTTTGAGGCTTGCGAACCGAAACCTTCTCCCGCGCCACGATCTTGCTGACGTTGCTGGCCGGATCGGCGAGATCGCCGGCGACGATCGCCTGGGTAGGGCATACAATCACGCAGGCAGGCTTCAACTCCTCCTCAATGCGATGGGCGCAGAAGTTGCACTTGGCTGCCGTGTTGGAGGTGGGTTCTAAGTACAGCGCATCGTAGGGGCAAGCCTGCATGCAACTCTTGCAGCCGATGCAGCGCGCGTTATCAAAGTCCACAATGCCGTCGGAGCGACGGAACAACGCCACAGTCGGACAGATTTCGACGCACGGAGCCGCATCGCAGTGATTGCACCGCAACACGGCGAAGTGGCGGCTGGTGTCAGGGAACGCGCCCTTTTCCACGGATTTCACCCAGGTGCGGAAGACCCCGACCGGAACTTCATGCTCTTCCTTGCATGCCACCGTGCAGGCATGACAGCCGATACATCGATTCTGATCGATTACAAAACCGAAACTCTTAGAACCCACAATTGTCTCCATGACGATCAGGGGATCGTTGAAGATGGCATTTCTGGTCGAAAACTTGACGAATTCGAAACTTGGTTTGCGTACCTGAAGGCTCGCTGAGGCAGGGTGTTGCTCCGGGAAGCCAACAAACACTTAAGACTCTATTCGCTGTTGGCCGAACCGGCAAGACCACTGTATCGCAATCTTGGCTCTCCCAGAGCACTTCCACCTGCTGTTTGAGCGGTTAGCGCGCTTCGCTTCCGGCATCGCGGCATCCAAGGAGTAGCGGCGGCGATGCACAAGCTGCTGATCCTCTCACCTTCTGGCAACGGTCGTCGGCCAGGCAACCGTCGCCGGTCAAGAGCGTTGCAGATTTTTCTCCCCAGACGGCCTTCAAACGGTTTCTATCGGTAGTAATTGATTGACAGGAGCATGCGCGCGTGGCTATGATCCAGTGCGTCCGGAAACTCCCATTTTTCGGGGCCATGGCAGGACTGCCATCGAGGGTAGACAGAGCGGAGTGTTGCGACGAAAGGACGTTGCTGCCATTTCGTGTTCGCTGCGCGACGAGATGCAACTGCGGGAACTCGCTTGCGCCTGGAGTTGCAGACCTGTTGTGCAGAGGGGTAGATCTGTTTTGTCGATGAGTTCGTAAAGGATCAAACTGCTGCAATGAAGACAGACCAAGAGCTAGAAGTCACACGCCGCGGGTTTCTACGCACCTGTGCTACCGGCAGCCTGGCGCTGGCAAGCAAGCCCATCTGGTGTCTCTCTCCAAAGGAAGTTGCCGATGCTCCGATCTCGGGTGGAGAGCAGGCGGAGTTTGAGATGAATCATGATTGGCTCTTTGGCGGGCCGATCGAGCAGGGGAGCGGGGTACAGATCCCTGAAAACGAGTCGCTGACCAAGGTGACGCTACCGCATTCCGTCACCAGACTGGGATGGGACCAATGGGACCCAACCTCATGGGAGCATGTGTGGCTTTACCGGCGGCGATTTTCGTTGCCCGCCGCTCACCGGCATAGCCGGGTCTTCGTGAAGTTTGATGCCGCGATGGTGACGGCGGAACTCTCCATCAACGGCCATCCCCTGGAGCGCCACCAGGGGGGCTATCTTCCTTTTACCCGAGAGTTGACGCACGCTCTTCAGCCGGGCGAAAACCTTCTCGACGTGATGCTGGATGCCCGTTTTCTGAATGTTCCGCCGGAAGGTTCACCGAAGGGCCCCCGCGCCGTGGACTATTATCTGCCCGGAGGAATGATTCGCGGCGCCAGCCTCTTCGTAGTCCCGCAGATCTATATCGACGACGTCTTTGCAAAGCCGGCGGACGTTCTTGGTCCCGGCCGCCGCGTGGAGATCACCTGCTCCGTGGATGCCGCCCGCCTGTCGAGCGGAAAGACCGAATTGACTGCGGAGCTGATGGATGGAGATCGGATCGTCGCCAGCGTCCGCAAGGAGATGGCGATCGCGGAGACGGGCAAGAGCAAGACCGCGCTGTCATTGACGCACCTCAGCGAGATAAAGCTCTGGGACATCGACTCCCCGAAGCTCTACGGCGTTGTGATCACGCTCAGCGAAGGAGGGCATCCGGTCCATCGCTACAAGACTCGCATTGGCTTTCGCGAGGCGAAGTTTACCGTAGACGGATTCTTTCTCAATGGACGCCGCTTGCGCCTGTTTGGCCTGGACAGGCACGAGCTGTATCCCTACGCAGGGTATGCCATGCCGGCGCGAACCATGCGGCGAGATGCTGAGATTCTGCGCAAGGACTTCCATTGCAATGTGGTTCGCTGCTCGCACTATCCGCAGTCACCGGCGTTTCTGGATGCCTGTGACGAGCTGGGGATGATGGTGTGGGAGGAGACCCCGGGATGGCAGTATCTGGGCAATGCGGAGTTTCAAGACCAGGTGGTTCAGAACGTCGGAGACATGATTATCCGTGACCGCAACCGGCCTTCCATCATCATCTGGGGAGTCAGGGTGAATGAGTCCGCCAACAATCAGCCGCTGTACAAAAGGACTACGGCGCTGGCCAAGTCTCTGGACGACTCCCGGCCGGATTCAGGCTCGATGACCACCTTTGCCAACTGGCAGACGGACTGGCATGAGGATGTCTTCTCCATGGATGACTACCACGCGGCTCCTGATGGAACGCTGGCGATCTTCCCTCCCCTTCCCGAGGTTCCGTATATGTTGTCAGAGACGGTTGGGCAGCGGACGTACACCGCCAGGGGCTTCGGAAACGTCTATCGCCGCGCCGGCGATGTGGCCACGCAGACCAAGCAGGCGATCTATCACGCCCAGGCGCACGACAAAGCTCTGGGCTATCCCCGGTTTTGCGGAGTCATTGCCTGGTGCGGCTTTGAGTATGGCAGCCCGCAGAACTCCTATCAAGGAATCAAATATCCGGGAGTCGCCGATATCTTTCGCTGCCCCAAGCTGGGAGGCACTTTTTACCAAGCGCAGGTGAGTCCTTCCTTACAGCCGGTCATTGCGCCAAACTTTTATTGGGACTTTGGGGCTGCAACGCCTCGCGGGCCCGGCAAGAACGTGGCTGTCTTTTCCAACTGCGACCATCTGAAGTTCTTTGTAAACGGCAAGCTGCTGGTCACGGCCGCGCCGGACCGGAAGAACTTCCCGAATCTTCCCTATGCACCCAGCTTCGTCGACCTTGATCTGGACGGAGGCGACGAACCTGAGTTGCGCATCGACGGCTTCTTCCGGGGCCGCAAAGTTACTTCGCGTTCCTTCTCCTCCAGGGTGAGCGAAGATCAGTTTCTGGTTGCGCCAGACGATCTCTCGATTCGCGGGGATGGCATCGATGCAACCCGCGTCGTCTTTCAGGTGACAGACAAGTTTGGGAACCCGCGGCTATTTGCGGGCGGTCAGGTCCGCTTCGAACTCGCAGGCCCCGGCCTGCTGGTAGGAGACAATCCTTTCCCGCTGGCTGAGACCGGCGGAGTTGCGGCAGTCTGGGTCAAGGGGATTCGGGGCGGCTCAGGACAGGTTACCCTCAAGGCGACCCACTCGAGCCTGGGCGTGAAGTCGATTGAGTTGACGGCGGAGCCCCACTCGGAGCGACGATCCGTGTAACGCAACCATCTCGCCAGGCATCTCTCTCGTCCTGTTTGGGGCGGCTTCCTGCGCTTGCGGTGCTGGTAAAGATAAATCAACGCGAAGGCCGCCTGCAGCCACTCCTGATTCTTCTTGACGCCGCAATAGCGCACCTTGGTGTGCTTGAAGATCTGCTTGAGAATGCGGGAAGGCCACTCCACCTTGGTGCGCACGCGGAACTTCTTGCGATCCTTGCGCTTCTCTTCCTGGCCCACAACGCCATGGCTCTTTTTTACACGACGATGGGTCATGTCCTGCGCATCGGGCGCGGCCTCACGAATCACCTCTGTTTGCCACGGATCGCCGGCATCCCCCAGACCTTACTTTCCTCGCCGTGGGGCAGGTCGGGTAGCAGGTGCTTGTCATGCACGGAAGCTGGAGACGTGCATGCCGAATGCACAACGCCAGATTTCGAGTCCACTCCGATGTGCGCCTTCGCGGCAACGAACT
>JAJYZE010000290.1 GCA_021800195.1 Acidobacteriota bacterium | reverse complement strand
GCTGGAGTTCCTGATGTAGTAACTGTTGCCGAAGACGGGCGAGGCCAACAGGCTGCCGTAGGCGTCCGCGGCGGACCATCCCAAGGGCATCAACTGGCCACCCGGCAGGTAGCCTCCGTCGAAGCTGAGGTTGATGAAGTTCTGAATCTTGTTCTGACACAGGCCGTAGGCATTCCGGCCCGCGTAGCGAACGATCCAGCCGGGGTTGCCGATCTCGATCAGGTTGAAGAGGTTGTTGGCGTAGATATCGATTGCCTCAGCCTGTACCAGCGCACTGTCAGGGAAGGAGAAGCTGGCAGTGGTGGAGACGTTGTCCAGGATGAACAGGCTGCTGGCGGTGTAAGTCGTTCCCTGCACGATGTACTGCACCGCAGTCGGAAGGGTGAAGAAGTTGGCTCCAGGCACGCCGTTGGATCCGGACTCCGTAAGCGCGATGCCGCGCGCCACCACGTTGGGCGGACCAATGGGAATCTGCGCGGCCAGAATCGAAGTGGTGTTGTCGGGGATATCGAAGGTGACCGGAGGGCTGGGAGCGGTGTAGTAGCCGTTGCGGGTGATGAAGAAGACCACGCCCTGCTTGGTTCCGGGGCTGATGTACTGGCCTACCCCGGTGACGGTGATCTGCCCGCCCGTTGCATCGCCATAGATGGGCGAGGTGGAGCCGCCCAGGGTGAGCAGGCCGGGATCGAAGCAGAACTCAGTTCCGGCAGTTGTGGCCTGGCCCTGCTCCTGCTGAGCGGGATAGTTGGTGACGGCGGAGAAGCCCTGGATGGTGAAGGTTCCGATGTTGCTTCCGCTGACCGCGCTGATGATCATATTGACGCCGTTGAGCGAACCGTTGGCGTTCAGCGTGCCGGTAATGGTGACCATCTGCCCTGCGGCGGGGTTGGCTCCGGAGATGACGGCGTAGCTATAGGTGGCTACTCCGGCGCTGAGGCTGGTCTGGGTGATGGTTATCGCGCCGGAGTTCAGTGTCTGCGCGATGGGCCAGGTGGCGTTCCAGGCGGCCACGGAGCTGCCGGTGACCACGGCGCTGGAGCCCGTGGAGAGTTGCGGGACCGGCGACTGGGTGGTCATGGTGGCCAGGGTGATCTGGTAGTTGGCCGTATAGCCTGCATTCCCGCTGCCGGCGTAAAAGAGATACTGGTTGGTGGGGACAACATAGGTGTAGTAGTAAAACTGCCGCGGCTGGCCTGGGGGCGAGGCCAGTCCCACGCTGGTCACCTGGGCGGTGATGGGCCCCTGCGGCTCCGCTACGCCGGTAAAGGAGGTGTACAGGTAGACGGCGCTGCCGCTGTTGAAGGCGTTCACTAGCGTAGCATCCTCTCCGGTCTGGGTGGAGTCGGCGTAGTAGATTGTGACGACGTTGCCGGGCGAGGTGGATCCGGGTCCGGTGGACTGCAGGAAGTAGGCATAGCCCCAGCTCCTGGCCGGAGGCTGGGTAATGCTCTCCACAGCGTAGCTGGTGGTGGACGCGCTGGAGGCGGAGAAGACTGGCGAAGCTCCCGGGCCCACCTGGGAGATTCTGTCGATCCACTGGCCGTTGTACTGGCGCGGAATATCGCTGCCGGTGGTGAGGTTGTTGAAGGCTAGATACTGCACGCCGGGCCCATTGACGCCGCTGGCGAAAGAGCCGGGGGTGACGCCGCTGAACAGCAGGTTGAGCACGCCGGGCTCCCGGGCGACGTCCTCCATCCAGAAGTTGCCGTCCGCATCCAGCGAGAGGTTCTGCGCGTCGCCGTTCTGGTTGACGAAGGTGGTGATGAAGTTGAAGTTCGCGTTGGAGGTGGTCTGACCCACCTGAACGGTTACGTAATTCAGCAACGCCTGCGCGCCGCTGAAGGCGGACGTAGCCGAGATCTGCACGCCGAACTGTTGATTGTTGATGTCGTCGCAGCTGAACGCGGCTCCCCAAAGATCATTGGCGCTGCCCAGCGTGACGGTCCCCTGCAGCGATGGCAGAGTGACCGATTTGGCTGTTCCCACAGCGGCTCCGGCCTTGAGCAACTGCACGCTGAGGTTGACTACGGAGGCTCCAAAGCCGGAGATGGCCACGCTGATGCCAGTGGGCGTCACTGTCTGCGGCAGGCTGAAGTTGAACTCGCTCACGGTAAGCAGATTGGCGCTGGAGGCGTTGACACTCGCGTAGCTGGTTCCGTTGGCCAGGATGGCGCTGGCGTCGGCCCAGGTGGAGCTGGCCGCGGTCTGGCCCGGATTGGGGCCGGAGCCGGCGGCCGCATAGCTGTAAACGCTCTGCAGGGGAGCGCGCGTCTGCGCGCTTCCCACCAGAAAGTCCATGTCATAGTTGCGCGGACTGGCACCCTCCGGAAGGTTCTCCGGGCGAATGAAGGCGACGAGGCCCCCATAGGTATCCAGGCTCACGGACTCAACAGCCGGGTTGATGTTATGCATGGGCTCTTACTCGCCGCGCAGGAACTCAAGGCGAAAGCCGATGGTATCGGCGTTGATGGCGGCTCCGCTGACCAGCTCCGCGCCGGCCTGGTAGATGCGCAGCGTCTGGTGCACCGTGTCGTAGAGATACTGGTACGTCCCGCCAGCCAGTGACTGGATGCTGGTCCAGACCGGAGTGGGTGTGAGGAAGTTGGGGAGGAAGGCTTCTCCGGCGGCGTTCACAAAGGTGAACGCGCAGGGGATGCCGTTGGTGGCGTAGTCGCCGCCGGAGCTGAGCGCCGCGGTTCCAAAGAGAACCTGATGCCGCTGGGTGTTATCGACGCCATAGGGCTCGGCGTTGACGCTGAGAGTCAGGGTTGCTTCTGCCATGATGTTCTCCTTGAAGTTGGTTAGAGATCGTCATTCCACTGCGCGAAGTTCCCGACGGCCTGGTGGCCGAACTCACGGCGCAAGCTCTCCTGCCGCTGGGCGGCGCGCACCGTCTGCAGCATCAGATCGCCGATGCTTCCTCCATCGCCGTCCATGCCCTGACTGGCCAGGGTCGCGGCGGGAAGCTGATCGGGTGAGAAGCGGCGCGCATAGAGCACCAGCATCCGGTCCACGATGGCGTCCTGCGAGTCCAGCACCGGAACATAGGTCGTGCAGAAGTTCAGGTTGTCCCCCAGGATGGGAGGCAGCGCGATCTTGCAGCGCAGGCGCAGGTCCACGCTCTCCAGCGCTCCCGGCATCCACAGGGCGTTGCCGCGCCACTCATAGATGCGGTTGACGCCGCTCTGTTGCAGGGGCGGCAGGCCGTCGGGCGCGGCTTGCAAGGGAAAGAAGTCAGCGCCGGAGCCGTTCACCCGCTCCCATACCCGGTCGACGCCCATGGCTCCTGCGGGCAAGGTCCACTGGGCGTGGTTCTGGAAGCCGTCGAAGTAGCCCAGAAATCCCAGGCTGACCTGCACAGCCGGGTTGGGCTGCTCCAGCGCAGGCAGCCCCAGCAGGAGGTAGTTGTCCAGGATGAGCGCCGGGTCTCCGATGCTGCGCAGCTTGCGGTAGACCCAGCGGATGGCGGCGTTGAGGAACGGCAGCGTAAAGGGCGCCGTATTGGTGGCGATGATGCCGCCCTGCGGGCCATCCATCCCTCCGCCGTCGTCGTTGACCAGCGAGCGGAACAGGTCCATCATCCCTTGCAGATTAGGGTAGCGGATTGGATAATTTACGGACATAAGCTCCTGAGATTAGACTTCGCAGGCGGCAGCGGCGGCCTTACGCCGAGACATGGAGCGTGGGAGGGCCGCCGCTGCAGCGCCTTACGAAGAGCGAGGACGCGCAGAAGAACGCTTGGCCGGGGCATCTTCACTCCACCAGCGCTGCTCCTCCGGCACATCGGACTTGTTTCTGACGCCGGCCATGACGGCCTTTTGCCAGTCCAGGATGCAGAGCGTGCCGCCCAGGGCCGTGCTCTTGTGGAAGGCGACGTTTTTCTTGATGGGATCGCCGCAGTTGGGGCAATCCACGGTGGGCGCCATCGGTTTGTGGTACTCGCGCTGCTCGCCGAAGTAGTCCAGCGCCATGCGCAGATCCGTACCCTCTTCGCCTTTCAGCATGGCTTGCAGGCCGGGGCGGTCCGTCACCTCCAGCTCGTCGGCCTGGGCCATCAGGGCGCGGTAGTAGCGCTCACGGCGCAGCTCGGCGCGGCGAATCTCCTCTTCGCTGGGTGTCTCCTGCAGGCTGATGAACAGGCCCTGCGCGAACAGATCGCTGCCGCGGCTGGTGGAGAAGTAGGCAGCCATCTCGGGCGCGGCGTTCCAGTCCGGATCGTTGGTGGGATTGTTCGGATTCAGCAGGTCGATGGTGCAGCGCAGCCCGTCGTGCGCCTCGCCGCGGAACTTGCCGGTATCGGTGTTATGCACCTTCTGCATCAGCGGATCAGGAATGCGCGTGACCAG
>JAJYZE010000289.1 GCA_021800195.1 Acidobacteriota bacterium | reverse complement strand
ACGCGCGTTCTTTGACTTCCGGCCATTCTGTGGATAAACTAGAACAGTTGAGCCGTGCTCTAGCCTCGGTCTGGTCAGTTTCTGGCCTTGAGTCCGGCCCCTCCGGTATCGCTCTTACGGACCGCCTTACGGACCGCCCAGATTGTGCGCAAGGGGAACTTGCGCCGGGTTCAGCGTCAAGCGACTTGCCTTCGGGCAGGGTCTCGGCAACGAGGGACGTACCATGCGATCTGGCCGAGAATCCTCTTCTCGCGCTTGTCCGCACCGGGATTGAGAACGACTTCGAAGAGGTCGTCTTCTCGCAGCATCCCTTCTTGCGTTCCATCAAGCGTGATCTGTTGGGAGGTTCAGAGGACGCCGCGCTCTATGCGGCTCTCTCGGGCTCGGGTTCGGCGTTGTTTGGGCTCTATGGATCCCAGGCCGCCGCGCGCGAGGCTCAACATCGTGTGCAGCAAAGCGGCACGCGGGCGATCCTGACGGAGACCCTGCCGCGCCGCCGGTACCGGCACGCGATCTTCGCAGAGGAGCCGCTCTCGGAAGAGAGACTTGGGGCTTAGCCGAGGTTATCGGTTGGCTGGGCCGGCATGCAGGCAGGCGTACTGGGCGATCGACTAATGGTAGGTCAAGTGCCTTTGACGCACTTTGTCTAGGTTCGAATCCTAGTCGCCCAGCCACAAGTCGCCACCCGGCCGCAGCAGTAGCTTGCCAAGCCGGCTGGGCAACTGCCTCCGGCCGGCGAATCCGCTTCTGCGAAGAGGGCTGAAGTTTGGGAGCTTTTGATCTTTCGCGATGGCAACTGCATCGTCGGGAAGGTGAGCAGAACCCTCATCCGGCACCGGATGCGGTAGCAGCAGAAAGTATGGAGATTGTCCTGGAATCGAACCAGAAGAGGGCAAGATCCAGGGAATCAGGTCTCACACATGCAGGTGGCCGGTGAAGAAACCAGTACCGGCTGCAAGGCAGTAAGGCAAGCAGTATGAAAGAGCCCATGGGTCAACCAGCCTGGAGGATTTCAACGTGAGTGACAGCGTCTCCGAAACCGTCATCGAAACTGTGACAGCATCCGTGAACGTAGCCGACATAACTGTGGTTCCCAACCCAAACTCGAGCCATGCGGTCTCCGCCCCGTCGTCGGCCAACAAGGCTGCCGATCCCAAGGCGGCGGAGAAGAAGCGCCCCTCGCGGCTGAGCGAGGACCGGCGCTTCAAAATCTTCTCCGGGACGGCCAACCGGCCACTGGCTGAGGAGATCGGCAAATTTCTGGGCGTTCCCGTCGGCGAATCCCGCCTGGAGCGCTTCTCCGACGGCGAAACCTTCTTTCAGCTTCTGGAGAACGTGCGCGGGGTGGACGTCTTTCTGATTCAGCCGACCTGCAATCCCGTAGATCAGCATCTGGTGGAGCTGCTGATCATGATGGATGCTCTGCGCCGCGCCTCCGCCCGCCGCATCACGGTGGTGGTGCCGTATTACGGCTACGCCCGTCAGGATCGCAAGGACAAGCCGCGGGTGGCCATCTCCTCCAAGCTGGTGGCGGATCTGCTGGTCACGGCCGGAGCCAACCGGGCGCTGTTTGTGGATCTGCACGCGGCCCAGATTCAGGGGTTCTTCAACATTCCAGTGGATCATATCTTCGCCAGCCCGGTGCTGGTGGGGTACTTCGATGAGCTGAACCTCTCGAATCTGACGGTGGTGAGTCCGGACACGGGCGGAGTGGAGCGGGCGCGGTTCTTCGCCAAAAAACTCCAGCAGCCTGCGCCGCTGGCCATTGTGGACAAGCGCCGTACGGATATCAACGTCACCGAGGTGATGAACATCATCGGGGAGGTGCGGGGACGCACCTGCCTGATTCTGGATGACATTGTGGATACGGCCGGAACGCTGGTGAAGACCGCGGCGGCGCTGCTGGAGCAGGGGGCGGAGAAGGTCTACGCCTGCGCCACGCACGCGGTGCTCTCCGGCCCCGCTGTGGAGCGCATTCAGAACTCCTGTCTGGAGCGGCTGGTGGTGACCAACACGATTCCTTTGACTGAGGCGGCGCGCAAGGTGGAGAAGATCAAAGTGCTCTCCATCGCCGGCCTGCTGGGCCGCACCATCGAGAACATCCATATGGAGACCAGCGTGAGCACATTATTCAATTAGACCGGCGCGAATCTTTGCGGCGGCGGTGTTAGCGGAGTTTTGCAACCAGAGCAGCAGAAGCGACCAGAGCAGCAGAAACAACAAGCGCAGGAACGGCAGCAAGCGCAGGAAAAGGGAGCGGGGCTCAACCTCGTGCCCGAAAGGATGAAGCTGATGACACAGAGAACGATCGAAGCGGTGGTAGCCAAGCCCCGCACGGGTAAATTCAACAAGAACCATGCGCGCCGGGTGCGCGCCGAGGGGCTGATTCCGGCCGTGGTCTATGGAGCTGGCGCGGAGTCCATGGCGGTTACGGTCGATCCGAAGGTGATTACTAGAATTCTCTACTCCGACTCGGGTCACAACACGATCTTCGACCTTCATATCGAGGGTTCGGAGGCCGGACAGGCCAGCACCACCGCCAAGGCGATGATCGTGGACTGGCAGAACGAGCCTCTGAAGGGAAAGCTGCTGCACATCGACCTGAAGCGGATTGCGATGGACAAGGTGATGCGCGTCTCGGTTCCGGTGCAACTGGTGGGGGTCTGTAAGGGCGTGAAGAACGCCGGAGGCATTCTCAGCCAGGTGCTGCACGAGGTGGAGGTGGAGTGCCTGCCCGGAGATATTCCCAGCCACATTGATGTGGATGTCACCGAACTGGATCTTCATGGCGCGATTCACATCTCTGATCTTCCCCACTCCGGCAAGCTGAAGTTTTTGGGCGACGAGGGAGCGATGGTGGCTCATGTGACGGTGTTGCGTGAAGAGGTTGTGGCGGAGCCGGCAGCCGCCGCTGCGGAGCCGGAGGTCGCCAAGAAGGGCAAGACGGAGGCTCCTGCCGAAGCAGCCGCGGAGAAAGGCAAGAAGTAAGCCGGCCCAGGTTCAGGAAGACAACAAGCCTGAGCGGAGGGCGGACGCAAGAAGTTGGGCTGAATTTGCGGTGAATCTGGCCGCAGAGGTGCGACGCAGGTTGGCCGGAGCCAGAGGAACTGGAAAGGTGCTATGGGGGCGTGAAGCTGATCGTCGGTCTTGGGAATCCTGGTCCGGAGTACGCCAGTACGCCCCACAATGCAGGTTTTCTGGCGATCGATCGCATCGCGAAGGTTTGTCATGCGCAGGTCGTCAACCGTCGCGGCAGAGCGCTGACGGGCAAGGCGCAACTCGCGGGACAGGAGGTTCTTTTGGTCAAGCCGCAGACCTTCATGAACCTGAGCGGGCTTTCCGTCGCCGCTCTGCTGGATGAGTTTCAGCTCGGAGTTCAGGATCTGATCGTCCTGTACGACGAACTGGACATTCCTCTGGGTGCGATTCGCATCCGCGAGCGTGGTTCAGCGGCCGGGCACAACGGAGTGAAGTCCATCTCCGGCGTGCTTGGGACGGAGGAATGGACGCGCATTCGGATTGGGATTGGGAAGACGCCGGCGGAGACGGGAGAGATCGTCAAATCCGGCGGGAAGGATTTTCTTCTGGCTCCCATGCGCAAGCCGATGCTGGAGGAGTTGGACGCATCCCTGGACCGTGCGGTGCGCGCGGTGGAGACGGTGCTGAGCAAGGGCGTAGCCGTGGCGATGAACGAGTTCAATCGCAAGGAGCAGGCCCCTCCCGGAGTTTGAGCGGCGCGCCGGGAGCTGTAGTTTGGAGTGGTTGCAGCAAGCAGGAAACGATTGCAAGAAGTTTTTGATCGTCGGTTGGCAGGAACAATCTTCCACACCGGTTTCGGATGGAAGGGAATCCCGGAACGGTGCGGGGCAGAACCCCGCAGAAAGAAGTCATGATGAATCGCAGCTACGAAATCATGTTTATCGTTCGGCCGGATGTTGAAGAGGCTGAGCTCGACAAGATCATGGAGACCTTCTCCGGCTACGTCACCGCCGGAGGCGGAACGGTGAAGGCGACCGAGAAGATGGGCCGCCGGCGTCTGGCGTACACAGTGAAGAAGTTCAACGACGGCTTTTACATTCTGTTGATCGTGGAGTCGCCGGCCGCGTTGATCGCGGAGATTGAGCGCCGTCTGCGCGTCTCCGAACAGGTGATCAAGTTCATCACCGTGCGCATGGATGAGGAAGACAAGCGGGTGGCGAAGATCAAGGCCCACCGCGACGCTCACGTGAAGCGCAGCGCTCAGCCGCAGGTGAATGCGGAGGCCGCGCCGGAGGTGGCCGCGGAAGCCGCGGAGACCGCGCCGGAGGAGACCGCGGCAGCCTCCTGAGGCCGCGCCCCTTGAGATCTGCGGACAG
>JAJYZE010000288.1 GCA_021800195.1 Acidobacteriota bacterium | reverse complement strand
TGCGAGGCTACGGAACCCTACGCTCCCTCAGGCGCCGCGAACCTCGGCCGCGCTCCGGCGCAGCTCGGGCAACACATCTCCCAGCGCAACCGGAGAGCTCTGCGGGGCGCCAAAGGCACAGTACATCTTTTTGTAAAGCGCAAACAACGGCTCATACCGGTTTACCGCCTCAGGCTGAGGATGGAACGATCGGAAGGGAAGACACATCTTTGCCTGCGCCTGCTCGATGCTGGTAAAGGCCCCCGCAGCCAGCAACGCGAAGATCCCTGAGCCCAAACTCGTCGGCACGCCATCGGGCACGAGCACCGTCTTGCCCAATACGTTCGCATATACCTGGTTCAAAACCGCATTGTTCTGCGGAACCCCTCCCGCATGGATCACTCGATGCACCGGCACGCCATACTCCGCCATCCGCTCCAGAATGATGCGGGTATGGAACGCGGTTCCCTCAATCGCGGCAAAAAGCTCGTCCTTGGCGCAATGCAATAGATTCCATCCCAGCGTAATGCCACCCAGCTCCGGATTCACCAGCACGGTCCGGTCTCCATTGTCCCAGCTCAATCGCATCAGTCCGGTCTGCCCTGGCCGGTAGGCATCCAGCCCCTCGCTCAGCGTCTGCACATTTGTACCTGCGCGCCGCGCAATGGCCTCAAAGATATCCCCCGTCGCCGATAACCCTGCCTCAATTCCGGTATAGGCCGGATGCACGCTCCCTGGCACCACACCGCAGACGCCGGGCACCAGTCGCGTCTGGCTGCTCATCGCGATGATGCAGGTTGATGTTCCCACCACGTTCACGACATCGCCTTCCCGACATCCGGCGCCGATCGCATCCCAGTGGGCATCAAAGGCTCCCACTGGGATCGGAATCCCGGCCCTGAGTCCCATGGCATCCGCCCATCTCTGGCTCAGCTTGCCCGCCAATGCGTCCGAGCGTCCGTACACTCCGTCGAGCTTCTCTCGTACTCCGTCCAGCAACGGATCCAGCCGGGACAGAAACTCCTGGGGCGGCAGCCCTCCCCAGCGCGGATTCCACATCCACTTATGCCCCATGGCGCAAACACTGCGCGGTGCCTTCTTCGCATCGGTCACCCCGGCCAGCGTCGCCGCCACCATGTCGCAGTGCTCAAGAGCGGTCCCCAAGAGAGCCCGCTTCTCGGGGTGATAGCGCAGCCAGTACAGCAGCTTCGCAAATCCCCACTCATGGGAGTACACTCCGCCACACCACTCAATCGCCTCCAGTCCAATGGCGTGCGCCAGCTCGGTGATCTCCCTGGCCTCACGATGTGCGCGGTGATCACACCACAGCATGTAGTCATCCAGAGGTTGCAGGTGTGCATCAACAGGAATCACGCTGGATCCAGTCGTATCCAAGGCCAGCGCCGCAATCTCTCCCGCCTTCACACCGCTCTGCCGCACCACCTCCCGCACGGCCGCCACCATGGCACGCATGTGATCCTCATGCTTCTGGGTCGCCAGATCGGGATCCTCCGGGCTGCGCTGCAGGACATAGCCAGATGAGGCGGTGCCCAGTCTTCCCCGCTCGCTATCCAGCAGCGTCACACGTACACTCAGCGTTCCAAAATCAACACCCGCCACGATCGCCATATCATCCTCATCCTGCGGTTCTCGAAGCTTCCGCCTCCCTGCAGCCAAGCCGCCAGCACTGTCGGCAGAGAGAAGGCGGCCTGCGTAGTCGTTTCCCGGACATAATTCCCGCCACGGGGTTCATCAAATCCGGCCTCACCCATCTTCAAGATCCTCGACAAGCCCGGTTTGCTCCGCGCCGGAAGTCCTTCCGCGCTTCTGCTCTTTCCATCTCGCCTTCGCAGGCTACCGCGAGTATGCGGATGGCATCATGAGCCTGCAGGATTCTTTTCTTGAAACCACGACGCAAACGCTCCCCGGCATCCGCGCCCGGCAAGATGGACATTCGAGGCGTCGCCGCCCTCACACGGTTCTCCATCGCCGGTGTTTGGCGCACCATCGACCACTTGCGGGGGTCTCATCCAGCGCAAGACGGCTTTACATCACCGGCAATGGAGCGGCTCGCCTCCGCGCCACACTCCGATACACGGGCTGATATCCCAGGCCCCTGGCAAAGCCCAGAATCCGGTCAAACTGCAGGCTGATCGTTGCCCCCGCCTTTTGCGTCACCTCATCTTCCATGGGCAGATCAAAGTCATCCGCTCCGTAAAGTAACCCCTCCAACGCGCGTTCATTCTGCGTCAGCACGGAGGTGCGTATTCGCGGAACGTTGTCCAGATAGATTCTGCTCAAAGCCAGATGCCGAAGATACTCCCCGGTGCTGATCTCAATTCCACCCAACCGGTCGCCCAGAGGCGTGAAGTAAGGCTTGAACGTCCAGCACAGAAAGCTTCCCAACCCTCCCACCTCATCCTGAAAATGGCGCGTCCGCTCCATATGCTCGATGCGCTCTTCGATGGTCTCGTCGAAGCCGATCACCATGGTCGCGGAGGTATTCAAGCCCGCCTCCACAATCGCCCGCTGCGCCTGAAAGTACTGAACCACCGTGTACTTGAACTTGCTATGCCTCTGCCGAAAGTTCTCCGTCAGAATCTCGGAACCACCCCCGGTCACCCAGCGAACTCCGGCTTCCTTCAGTCTCCTCGCCGTGGCGGAATATTCCAACTTGGCGTGGTCGGCCAGGTACATGAACTCGGCCACGGTCAGCGCATAGAACTCTATGCTGTCCCCATACCGCTCGCGAACCGCATGAAACAAGTCGCAGTAGTAGTCCAGCGCCAACTGCGGGTTGAATCCCCCATTGAACCCCACCAGATCCCCGCCCATGGCCATCAGCTCGTCGATCTTGGCAAATACCTGCTCTTGACTCAGCACGTACCCGTTCGCAGCGCCTGGCAGAGTATAAAACGCGCAGTAATCGCACTGGGCCACGCAGACGTTGGTGTAGTTGATGATCCGCATCAACATATAGGTACACGCCCCGGGCTGATGAAACCGGGCGCGCACTATCTGCGCCAACTCGCGCAACTCCCCATCACCGGCGTTCTTCCAAAGCCACAGCGCGTCTTGCGCGCTCACGCGGCCACCGCTCTTCACGTTCTCTCGAATCTCGACGATAGACATCGTTGCAGGACTCACCTCTTTAGTCTAGAGCACTTCTCGGCCACCGGGCAGAGCACGGAGGCGCCAGCCGGCATCCTGCGGCATCAGGTTGACAGCGGTAAGCATTCGCAACCACCTCTCTGTCGCGCCCTTGACCATCGGCTTGCAAGAGAAAGGTCTGCCGACGCGAGCGCCGAGGGCATTTTTTGGTTGTATCCTTTCAGGCATGCCGACGCGAATTCGTATCCTCGCCCCTCCTGCGGCCCCGCTGCTGCTCGCCTTAGCGTTGTTGCTTCTGTCCGGATCGAGGTGCGCCACGGCGCAGCAGCCGGCTGCGCCACAAGCCCAATCGCAGTATCCCGCTCTACCCACCGAAATTCCGCAGCATTTCATACCGGCAACCAAGGATCTGAGCTACACCCGCACCGTGGTGCAGATTCCCATGCGCGACGGAACCAAGCTGAACACCGTGATCGTCATCCCGAAGTCTACTCAGCACGCCGGAATCATTCTGGAGCGCACCCCCTATGATGCTGACCGTTTCAGCACGCGCGAGCGCGAAGCTCGGGACTGGGCGCTTAAGGCCGGATATATCCACGTATTTCAAGATGTGCGTGGCAAGTACGGGTCCCAGGGAGACTACATCATGAACCGCTATGTACGCGGTCCGCTGAACCCAACCCCGGTGTCGGATGCCACGGACGCCTCTGACACCATCGGCTGGCTGGTCAAAAACCTTCCCCAGAGCAATGGGAGGGTCGCCGTCATGGGGATCTCTTACGACGGTTTTGAGGCCCTCATGGGGCTGGTTCATCCCAACCCCGCCCTCAAGGCCGCAGTTCCTGAGAATCCCATGGTGGATGGCTGGATCGGAGACGACTGGTTTCACAACGGCGCCTTCCGTGAACAGATGATCCCCTACATTTACTCGCAGGAGGCAACCCGCAAAGGCACCCAGAAGTGGTGGACCAACTACAGTGACGACTACAACATGTATCTTGATGCCGGCAATGCAAGCGCGATCGCAGACCAGCACGGCATGCAACAGCTCGGATTCTGGAACAAGCTGGTCGCCCACCCCTCCTACGATGCGTTCTGGCAGGATCAGGCGGTGGACAAGATCCTGGCCAAAGAGCCACTGACCGTGCCGACGCTGCTGGTGGCCGGCGAATGGGACCAGGAAGACATCTATGGAGCGCTGGCCGTCTACCGCGCGCTGTATGCGGAGCCCGCCAACCGCGCCAATCTCTTTCTAGCCCTCGGTCCGTGGTTTCACGGCCAGGAGGCCACC